>VGWG01000042.1 GCA_016873675.1 Lentisphaerota bacterium
CGCAGCGCATGTCCCCTACCCGCTCGACGTGGCTCGGATGCGTGACGCCGCCCGCGCCTTCATCGGAAAACATGATTTCGCCTCGTTCACGGCCAATCCCAATCGCGAGGTCGAAAGCACGGTCCGCGAAATTTTCGCCTTCACCGTCACCGCGCGCGGCCACGCGATCACCTTCCGCGTCTGCGGTAACGGCTTCCTGTACAAGCAGGTCCGCAGCATGGTCGGGTTCCTCCTCCGCGTCGGCGCGGGGTCCGAAATCCCCGAAGCCGTGAGCGCGCTCCTCGCCACCCGCGCGTCCCGCACCGCCCGCGTCCCATCCGCCGTCCCCCAAGGACTCTTCCTCTGGCGGGTGTGGTACCGGTGAGGAGAAAGCTGAAAGCTGAAAGCTGAAATGAAACAGGCAACACGCACATGACTGTCCCGTTACAGAGGCTTCTGTGCACGGCCGCCGTGGCGGCGGGGCTGGCCGCAGCCGCCGCGCGAGGTGAGCCCACACACGCGCCGGCCCGGCGCCCGAGGCTCCCGGCTGCGCCGATCCACGCCCACGACGGGACGCTGATGGTGGGCGCGGCGGCCGAGACAGCCGATTACCGAATGCCGGTGCTGACGTTTGCAAGCGAGGTTCGTGCCGACTTTATGCGCACGACAGGGATCCGCTTCGGTTCGCAGAACCGGACGATCTTCATCTTCATCGGCAACGCCAGCGGCGAGACCGGGGCGACGCTCGCGCGCGTCCTCGACCCCCTCGGCAAGATCCGAGAACGGATAGACGTGCCCGATCCGGATCGGGTCGATCTTGATGAGTTTCGATATACGCTCACACGGGCGTTTGTGCGTGTCTGGATGGCGGACGCATTAGGCGATCAACGGAAGGCTGCCACGGAGCCGCCCGCATGGCTGTTGCGCGGCTTGGCGCGGCGGCAGGTTCGCGAGACGCGGTTGCGCGATTTCGAGCAGGTTTACCGGATGTGGTCGGGGGGGCGGCTGCCTTGGCTCGTGGACTTGCTTGCAGCCGATTCCATCGCCGGACGCGATCCAGCCCTCGCTGGCGCACTGGCCAGCCACCTCGCCGGTGAGGGCGCGCCGGGTGACCGATTCCGCGCCATGCTCATGCCGCTGGCGACGGGCGGAGTCTGGCAGGCCGAACAGGCGCTGCGGGTGCTCGATCCGTCGGGCGACGCCCGGGCCTGCGAGCGAGGCTGGGACGTTTGGATGCTCGCCGGCGGCCGGGCGGTCCTGATTCCCGGCGTGACCCCCCCTGGAGCGCTGCGCCGATTCGGCAATCAACTCCGCGTGTTTCCGGTCGACGTCGCCGCCCCGGTTGCGCAGAGTTGGCGGGGATTGACGCCCGAAGAGCTGGCTGCGGTGGCCGACGAGCCCTGGGCGCGCCGCGCGGCCGCGCGCAAGCGCCAGCAGATGGATACGGCCGCCATCGGGCGCGATGAGACGTTCCGGCAAATCGCCGAAGCCTACGGCCGTTTCTTCGACTGCATCGCCACGCAGCGCGGCTCCGAGGAGGCATCCGTTCTCCTCCAGGCCGCCCACATCCGCCTCCGCAATGCCCTGCAACAAACGGCCGCCGGCAAGATTCTGAACGAGCCGGTCACACCCGTTGCCGATTGACAGGATCAATCCATCGCCGCCGCGAGCTCGCGGCCGAAGGCGCTGCACGAGACTTCTGTCGCGCCGTCCATGAGGCGGGCGAAATCGTAGGTCACGGTCTTGGCCGCGATCACCCGGTCCATGGCCGTGATCAGCTTGTCGGCCGCCTCGGTCCAGCCCATGTAGCGGAACATCATTTCACCCGACAGGATGAGCGAACCGGGATTGACCTTGTCCAAATTGGCGTATTTCGGCGCCGTGCCGTGGGTAGCCTCGAAGACGGCCACGCCCGTCTGGTAGTTGATGTTACCTCCGGGGGCAATGCCGATGCCGCCGACGCAAGCGGCGAGCGCGTCTGAGATATAGTCGCCGTTGAGGTTAAGCGTGGCGATCACGTCGTACTCCGCCGGCCGTGTGAGGATCTGCTGCAGGAAGGCGTCGGCGATGCAGTCCTTGACCACGATCTCGCGCCCTGTGCGGGGGTTGGTGAAGCGAAGCCACGGGCCGCCGTTAACCGGCGTTGCGCCGAACTCGCGCTGCGCCAGCGCGTAGCCCCAGTCGCGAAATCCACCCTCGGTGAATTTCATGATGTTGCCCTTGTGAACCAGCGTCACCGATGTGCGGTCATTGGCAATGGCATAAGCGATCGCCGCCCGGACGAGCCGTTCCGTCCCCTCGGTCGAAACCGGCTTGATGCCGATCGATGACGTGTCGGGAAAGCGGATCTTCTTCACCCCCATCTCGTCGCACAGGAAGCGAATCACCTTCTGGGCGGACTCCGTGCCGGCCATCCACTCGACGCCGGCGTAGATGTCCTCGGTATTCTCTCGGAAAATCACCATGTCGGTCAGCTCGGGCCGTTTCACCGGCGAGGGGACCCCCTTGAACCAGCGTACGGGCCTCAGGCAGACGTAGAGGTCCAGTTCCTGGCGCAGGGCGACATTGAGCGACCGGATGCCGCCGCCGACGGGGGTGGTCAGCGGCCCCTTGATCGAAACGAGGAACTCGCGGCACGCCTGCAGCGTCTCGGGGGGGAGCCAGGTGTTCGGCCCGTACACGTCGTTGGCCTTCTCACCCGCGTAAATCTCCATCCAAGCGACGGCACGCGCGCCGCGGTAAGCCGCCGCAACAGCGGCGTTCCACGCAATCATCGCGGCGCGAGTGATGTCGGCGCCCGTGCCGTCCCCCTCAATGAACGGGATGATCGGGCGGTCGGGCACCCGCAGTGATCCGCCCTCGCCCATGGTAATCGCCTCGCCCCCGTCCGGAATTCGAATCTTAGTGTAAGCCACAATCCTGCTCCTTTCACAAAAGCCACCGATCCATTTCGAGCAGTGTAGCACGCCGCCCCGTCGGCCTCAAGATCGGAGGTTGCAATCGATTACTTTTGGAATTACGATTTGCTTGGATATTTTCCCCGTCCTGGCGTACAATCCAATCGCTTAACGAATCGTGTTCTGGGGAGGTTTGGATATGATGGACGGTATTGCGCCGACGTTGCCGCTGGCGAGTTTGTGGGGCGCGTTCTGGATGTCGAGCCTGATGGGACAGGTGATCGTGATCATCCAATTGATCGGGTCGATCTTCGTCTGGGCGATCATGGTTGGGAAAGGGCGCGAACTGCGCATGATGGAGGCTGGCGGTCGGCGCTTCCTGCAGGCGTTCGTGCGCGGGCGCGACGTGATCGACCTGTATCTGGAGCAGGCCCGGCGCCAGGATCAGACGCCGCTCGACGTGATCTACCAGCGGACCTGCGAGCGGCTGATCAAGCTGTTTGATCGCGAAACACGGTCTGCGCTGATCGGCCGGGTGGCGGCCAAAGAGAATGCGGCGCTGACGGGCAAGGAGATCGAGCTGCTGTGTGGCACGGCCGAGCACACGCTGGCGGAACAGGTCGTGCGGGCCGAGCGGGGCATGAGCGCGCTGGCGACCGCCACGACGGCCGCACCGTTGGTCGGCCTGCTGGGGACGGTCTGGGGCGTTCTCGACGCCTTTCAGGTGATGGGCCTCAAGGGAGCGGTGCAGCTCTCGGAAATGGCGCCCGCGCTCTCCTCTGCGATGCTCACCACGGTGGTTGGCCTGCTGGTGGCCATCCCCTCGGGCGTGGGGTACAACATGCTGCAGGGCACGGTGCGGCGCTCGGTCATCGAGATGGAGGGTTTTGTGGACGAACTGACCGGGCGAATCGCGTGCGAATTTCAAGGCAAGGGGGATTGACCCATGCCGCTGCGGTGGAAGAAAAGGCGCCAGCGGGAAATCCCGCAACGCATCAGCGATGTCAATATGACGCCGCTGATTGATCTGACGTTTCTGCTGCTGATCACGTTTCTCATCACGCTGCCCCTCATGGAAAACAGCATCCAAGTGAAGCTCCCGATGGGCAAAGCAGACAAGCTGTCGGATAAAAAATCGCAGAACGTGACCCTGAACGCCACCGGCGCAATCCACCTGAATAATCGGCCGGTTTCCATCGAACAGCTCGAAGACGGGTTGCGCGAAGCCGCGCTGAAAGATCCCGCTGTCGCCGTCCTAATCCGTGGGGACGAGAAACTGGACTATGGCAAGGTTGTCGGGGTGATGAAGGTGTTGTATAAACTCAAGATTACGCGAATGGCTCTGGTCACACAGGCCGACTGAAGGTCATCATGAGTGGTATTTACAATCGGGCGATTAGAACCTCGTTGACCGGACACGGGGTTGTGCTGATCTTGGCCGTTGTGCTCTCGCTCTGCGCGGGCTGGATCAAACGCAAGCCGGTGGAGATTCCGATCGAGTTTACCGTCGTGATCGAGCAGTCGCAGGAGGCAGCGACCCAGAAGCCGGATAAAACCCCGCCCAAGCCGCAGCCGGATCCGCCCAAGCCGCAACCAGACCCGCCCAAGCCGCAGCCGGAACCACCCAAGCCGCAGCCGGATCCGCCCAAGCCGCAGCCGGACCCGCCGCCCGTAGATGCGGTCGTTCCCGTTGTCAAGCCGGACGTCAAACCGGTCGTGAAGCCGGACGTCAAACCGGTCGTGAAGCCCGAGCCCGATCAAACGCCGGCCAAATCGCCGAGCAGCCCGTTTATCAAGGGCGAGCGGGTGGTGCGTCCGACACCGGGGCCGAGGCTTCAGCCTGTGAAACTGACGCGCCAGCCGACGTTGAGTGCGGAGGAGATCGCGCGGATGCTGGTCCTCGGCGCGCGGCCTGGCGAGGAGAATGTGATCCCTCAAGACGAGGTGCAGCGGTGTTTCCTGCTGGTCAAGCGCGCGCTCTACGAAGCGTGGGTGCGTCCATCACGCGGCGACGCTGGCCCCCGGCCCGCCCAAATCGAGTTGACGTTCGGCGCTGGCGGGGTGATTGCCCGTGTCCGGCTGGTGAGATCATCGGGCAGTGCGATCCTCGACCGGTCGGCCGAAGCCGCCGGGCGCGCGGTCGGCCAGATCAACGGCCTGACCGCCCGCTTCTTGCGAGATTATCCGCGCGTGACCGTTGACTTCGAGATCGAATAACAGGTTGTCGTGATGAGCGTAAAGGCTTTAGCGGGGATTGCGGGTTTCGTGTGCGCGGCGGTTGTGCGAGCGGATAATCCAACGCCTCAGATTCACGTGGACCCCGTCGCGATCTGGGTCAATAATGGGTTGGGGCAGATGACGGAGCGTGTGTTGCGGATCGCCCCTGCGCCCGGAGCGACGACCCCTCTCGATGTGACGCTCAGTGTTTCGGAAACGACGCGGTCTGTCGCAACGGTCCGCGCGCAATCGGCAATCAAACCTGATTTTACGATCCTGCCCAAGGACGCCGAGTATAGCAGCGGGGAGGTGCTGGTTCGCTTCGATTCAGCAGTCAAGACCGGAACGCAGCGGGTACAGGCGTTGGCGGCGGTTGGCGGCGGCACGGTTGCGAGGGAATTCAAGCTTGTACCCGGTCTGACGCTCGTGAAGCTCCCCAAAAATCTGGACATGCAGACGGCGCTGATCCGTCTGAATCAGACGCCGGGAATTCGCTATGCCCAGCCCAACTATGTCAAAAGAACACTCCGCACGCCGAATGATCCCTCTTTCTCCAGTTTGTGGGGCCTGCACAACACGGGGCAGACCACGGGCGGCTCGCCGAATGTCGACATCGATGCGCCTGAGGCGTGGGAGAAATCCGTTGGCGGTGATGCCGTGATTGTCGCGGTCATCGACACCGGCATCGACTACACCCATGAGGATCTGGCGGCCAACATGTGGCGCAACCCCGGTGAAATACCCGGCAATGGCGTCGATGACGACGACAACGGCTATGTGGACGATGTCCACGGCATCAACGCCATCACGGGCAGCGGCGATCCGCTGGATGACCATAAACATGGCACGCATGTCGCCGGCACGATCGGCGCGGTGGGCAACAACGGCGTCGGCGTGGCGGGTGTCTGCTGGAACGTGAAGCTCATGGCGCTGAAATTCTTGTCGGCTTCCGGTTCCGGTAATACGGAAGACGTCATCCAGTGCATCGAATATGCGGTGGCGCATGGCGCGCGGGTGCTGAACAATTCATGGGGCGGCGGTCCCTACGAACAGCCGCTCAAGGATGCGATTGATGCGGCAGGCGCGGCCGGGGTGCTTTTCATTGCGGCGGCCGGAAATAACTACTCGAACAACAACGACGCCTTCCCGATGTATCCAGCCAGTTATACATCGGACAATATCATCTCCGTCCTCTCCGTGACGGCCCGCGGCGAGATGTCGGTGTTCTCAAACTTCGGGGAGACCTCCGTTGATCTGGCCGCGCCCGGGTCCGGCATCCTGAGCTGCCAACGCGGAGGGGGCTATGTCATGATGAACGGCACCTCGATGGCGGCGCCCCATGTCTCCGGAGCCTGTGCCCTGCTGTGGTCGATCAACAGCGGGTACACCGGTCGGCAGATCCAGGATGTCTTGATCGCGACGTCGGACAAGACGCTGCCAGGCCTTTGCGTCGCGGGTGGCGTGATGCGGCTCGGCTCGGCGGTCGCGGCGACGCCCGGCTGGCTGCGTGTGGCCCCGGTCTCCATCCCGCCCATCGCGCCCGGCGCGTTTGCCGACATCGCCGTGTCCGTTGACGCGGGCAGCCTGCCGATCGGCACGTACGAGGGTGTGGTCCGCATCGCCAGCAGCGATCCGCATGCGCCGGTAACGACTGTTCCGGTCACGCAGGTCATTCTCCCGGATAATCTGAGGATCCAACCGTCGGGGGCCTTCGTCTCCAGCGGCTATGCGGGCGGGCCGTTCAGTTCGTCCAACAGCGTCTTCGCCCTGACCAATGCGGGATCGATGAGCCTGTCATGGACAGCGGCCCACGGCCAGCCCTGGATCACGATTTCGCCCGCCAGCGGCGTGCTCGCCGCAGGCCAGGGGATGTCGGTAACCGTGGCGGCGAATGCGCAGGCTGGACAGCTCGATCCCGGGGTCTTCACCGATCGCGTGACCTTCAGCAATCTCACCTCGATGACCGTACAGCGGCGGGAGACGCGGCTGACGGTTCAGGACCGGGTGCTGGATCATCTGGAGTGGGACGCGATCGCGCCCACGCAATACGTCGGGACAGCCTTTGGGGTCTGCGTCACGGCCCGGGACGCAACCGGCGGCACACTGACCGATTATGGCGGACCGGCACCCCTGTATGTTTTCTCCCCGGTCGCTTCGTCACGCGCGGTGGTGCCCAACACCACTGACTGGAACTATCCCTGTTCGACGTACTTTCAGGACGCCCGCACGCAGGTGATCTATTTACGGAGCGAGGTGGGCGGAGCCGCGTTGATGACCGGGCTGTCCCTGCGCGTGACCCAGATTCCGGCTCAGGCGTTGAACGGCTGGACCATCCGGTTGAAGCACACGGCGCTGAGCGCCTACGGTGAAAACGAGTGGGAGTCCGCCGACTGGGTCGTTGCCCTCCAGACGAACATCACGATCTCGGCCACTGGATGGGTTGAGTTTGTTTTCACAACGCCCTTCCTTTACAACGGCACCGACAACCTCCTGGTCGACTTCTCCTTCAACAACACCTCCTGGACGGCCGACGGATTCTGCTGGGCTGCAACCGTGACCTCAAACCGGAGTCTTTTTTATCGCACCGATAGTCAATATGCAGACCCGCTCGACTGGTCTGGAGCCTGGCCCGCCGGCTCCGTCACGAACCGTGTGCCCACGATCCGGCTGACCTGTCGTTCTCCCGTAGCCATCACGCCGGCTAACACGGGCATTTTTGTCAACGGCGTGTGGCGCGGGGATCTGACGGTGCTTCAATCCACCGCAGGCGCTTTCCTGCGCGCTGACGTCGATCTTGGCCGTTCGGGGGACAGCGGGGTGTTCGACGTCGTCCAGGCGATCCCCTTGCGGGAGGCGCTGGACCATGCGGCGCTGGCGTGGACGTCCGGTGGCGCGGCCGACTGGCTGGGCCAGACGGCTGTGACGCACGACGGCGAGGACGCCGCGCAAAGCGGCCGCCTCGGCCATCGCGAGACCACGTGGATGCAGACGCGGGTTGAGGGACCGGGCGAGATCGCCTTCGCGTGGCGGGTCTCTTCGGAATCCAACTGGGATTGGCTCGAGTTTTATCTGGACGACATCCTGACCGACCGGATATCGGGTGAGACAGGCTGGCTGCCCAAAAGCGTGTATCTGACCGGCGGGTCACACACGCTCAAATGGCGTTATGTCAAGGATGGCTCGGATGTCGATCCCGTGGGTCAAGATTGCGGATGGGTGGATCAGGTGTCCGGGCCCCGGGTCAGCGTGATTCCTCTTGCGTGGCTTGACACGTTCGGCCTGGCGCGGAACGGCTCGGTTGACTTTGCCGACAGCGACGGCGACGGCTTCACGAATTGGCAGGAGTGGTTCGCCGACACCGTGCCAACCAACGCCCGCTCGCTCCTGCAACTGGAGGGCATAACGCCTGAACCTGAGCCGGGGGGATTCCGCGTCCGCTGGCAGAGCGTCACCGGAAAACGGTATTGGGTCGAAAGCTGCACGAATCTGGCCGGATCGCCTCGGTTCACCCCGTTCGTGTCGAACATCTGGGGCGAGGTGGGCGGAATCACCGAAATTCACGACACCCGCCCGCTCGAAGGCCCGGCCCGTTTCTACCGCGTCGGCGTGCAACAGGAGTGAGTCACAGGATGTTCCGGATGCGCCGCATCGCCTCCTCGACATGCGCGCGACTGTTAAAGGCGCTGATGCGGATGTAACCTTCGCCGCAGCGGCCGAAACCCGATCCGGGCGTGGTGACGACTTGCGCGCGGTTGAGCAGGCGGTCGAAGAATTTCCAGGAGTCTTTCTGCCCCGTCGGAATCCAGACGTAGGGGGCGTTGACGCCGCCGGTCACGGAGTAGCCCAGGCCGGCGAGGTTCTCTCGGATGATGGCGGCATTACCCAGATAGAAGTCGGTCAGCGCCCGCGTTTGCTTCCGTCCATCCTCGGAGTAGACGGCCTCGGCCGCACGCTGGATCGGGTAGGCCACGCCATTGAACTTGGTGGTGTGGCGACGGTTCCACAGCGGATGGAGGGGCGTGGCCTCGCCGGCCTTGGTGTAGCCCATAACCGTCTTGGGTACGACGGTAAACGCGCAGCGGGTGCCGGTGAAGCCCGCCGTCTTGGAAAAGCTGCGAAACTCAATGGCGCAGTCACGCGCCCCGGGAATCTCATAAATGCTGTGAGGGATGGCGGGATCACGGATGAACGCCTCGTAGGCGGCGTCAAAGAGGATCAGCGCCCGGTTCTCGCGGGCATACTCCACCCAGCGGATGAGCTGTTCGCGGGTCGCCGTTGCGCCCGTCGGGTTGTTTGGAAAACAAAGATAGATCAGATCGACGGATTCGGCGGGAAGGTCTGGCACGAACCCGTTCGCCTCGGTGCAGGGAAGGTAGATTAAACTCTTGTAACGCCCCTTGACGCTTCTTCCGGTACGCCCGGCCATCACGTTGGTGTCAACATAAACGGGATAGACCGGATCGGGAATAGCGATGCGGAGTTTCGTCCCGAACAGCTCCTGAATGTTGGCTGTGTCGCATTTGGCGCCGTCGCTCACAAACACTTCGTCGGCCGCGATGTCGGCCCCGCGCGACTGGAAGTCATTTCGGGCGATCACTTCGCGCAAAAAGTCGTAGCCCTGTTCGGGGCCGTACCCCCGGAAGGTCGTCGCCGACGCCATCTCGTCAACCGCCTGATGCAGGGCGGCGACACAGGCCGGAGGCAGCGGCTCGGTGACGTCG
The DNA here is from genome assembly GCA_016873675.1 of Lentisphaerota bacterium. Classification (NCBI taxonomy): domain Bacteria; kingdom Pseudomonadati; phylum Lentisphaerota; species Lentisphaerota bacterium. The sequence goes on from VGWG01000042.1 coordinate 9,815, forward strand.
CCGATTCCCAGACGGATCACCGGCTTGTCCGGATGCTCGGCCTGATAGGCCTTGACGCGCCGGGCGATGTCGGAAAAAAGGTAAGATGCCTGTAATTTGCCGTAATGCTCGTTGATGAGAATCATGCGCACTCCTCCTAGGTATAAAAAGAGTCGTCATTATCACGGGTCGGCCGGGGCTGGTCAATACCAATCGAAAGCACCGCAGCCATTCTCTTGTTGATCGTATCCGAAGTTGGCGCGCCCTCTTTGGAACGTGCATTTTCTGGTTCGACAGTCTCATTTCACAAGTATCACTGTCACGGTGGTGAGGACACCACAGAGCGGGATTCCAAATGCCGATAGTTTCCACAATTTCTCTTTCCGTCGAGTTGCGACGAGTGTGCAAATCAGATTGGGTATGCAGGAGAGGGCAAATAGTGCCATGACCATGATCATTCCGCCAAAAATGAGCCCTGCCGCGACCTCTCCCGATGTTGTCTCATTCAACTGATGCTTCAAGCTGAGCACGAGCGACACGCACAGTGCGCTTGGCAGGAGGAAACCCAAAATGGATGCTCTATTCTTCATTTTATCTTCATGTCGAACAACTGCTGATTTCAAGAGTCAACGGAAATCCAGCTCGCTGTGCTTGACGTGTTAGTGCCGTCGCACGAGACGATCAAGTTCGCCCAGAATGTCCTGATCAAGTGTGATTGCTATCTTTGCTACTGCCATAAACACCTCCTTTGAATGACGGTATGACTATACATCATACCGCTTTGTGGACGCACTCCTATTTTCTTTCTTTCTATTCGAGATTCTGCATCGCGTCCAGACGATCTTCTTCAATCTCGATATCCCTCAAACCGGCCCACCCGCTTAGGCGGTCAGGATGCGTAATGCACCGCGCCATGTGGGAAGGGTATCGGAAGGGGTCGGGAGTGTCAAAATGGGATACCGCGCGGATCGCGCGGCATGAGATAGACATGGGGTTAGCCGCGCTCGAGCGCCCGGTGTGCGATGTCGGCGCGGTAATGAGCGCCCTCAAATCGAATGGCGCGCACGCCAGCATAGGCGTTGGCAACGGCGGCGCGGAGGTCCGGGCCGGTCGCCGTCACGGCCAGCACGCGCCCCCCTGCGGTGACGGCCTGGCCCGACTGGACGGCGGTGCCCGCGTGGAACACCACGACCCGGTCGCACGCCGCAGCGGCGTCCAGACCCTGGATGGGGATGCCCTTCGCATAAGGACCCGGGTAGCCGCCCGCAGCCAGGATCACCGTGACGGCGGGATCGGCGATGACCCGCACCATCGATGCGTCGAGCGTGCCGTCAATGCAGGCTTCGAAAAGAGGGAGAATGTCGTCGGCCAGCCGCGGCAGAATGACCTCGGTCTCGGGATCGCCAAAGCGAACGTTGAATTCGAGCACCCGGATGCCGTAGGCCCCCACCATCAGCCCGGCGTAGAGAATGCCTTTGTACACAATGCCCCGTTTGCGGAGCTCGGCGATGATCGGTTCGATGACGGTGGAGCGGATCAACGGCAGAAGATCGTCGGTCACAACCGGGGCCGGGGAGTAGGCGCCCATGCCACCGGTGTTGGGCCCCTGGTCGGCGTCAAACACCCGCTTGTGATCCTGGGAAGACGGAAGAAGCGCGATGTGCTCGCCATCGACACAGGCCAGAATCGACGCCTCCTCGCCTTCCAGATATTCCTCAATCAGCACCTCGGTGCCAGCGATGCCGAACGCATTATCAACCAGCATCGAACGGATGGCCACGACCGCCTCGTCACGGGTCTGGGCGATGACCACACCTTTGCCCGCCGCCAGCCCATCGGCCTTGATCACCACGGGAAGGCCAAAGGCGCCGAGCGCGTCACAGGCGGCATCGGCCGAGGTGAAGCATCGGGCCCGGGCGGTCGGCACACCCGCCGCGATCATCACCTCCTTGGAAAAACGTTTGCTGCCCTCCATGCGGGCTGCAGCCCGGCTGGGACCGAACGCGCGCAGCCCGATCGCTTCGAGCTCGTCGACCAGGCCGGCGCAAAGCGGGACTTCCGGGCCGACAACGGTCAGGTCCGGCCGATGCTCGCGCGCCCAGGCGACCAGCCCCGGCACGTCCTCCGCCGCGATCGGCAGGTTGGTCGCCAAGGAGGCGGTTCCGGCATTGCCAGGCGCGCAATACATAACCGGTTTTCTTGAATCCTGCGCAATCTTCCAAACCAAGGCGTGTTCACGGCCGCCCCCCCCGACAACAAGGACTTTCATGGCCGTACAATAGCGAAAAAGGGCCCCTCTGCGCAAGGCCGCAATTCTCACCGCTGGGGCGTGTTGTGAATGGCCGTTCTGATGAGGGTTACTCCATAATCGAAATAGCCCCGATCCTGTGAATGGCTGCGCGGCCAGTTTTTACGCTTGCTGACCGCTCCGTTTTCCGCTAAAGTACACATCCACTTTTCACGGCTTGCGGCTGCGGAAGGTGAACTGAATGACAGGCGGACAAAAAAACGGCGCGGGTGCGCCGCTTACAAACTGCCTATTTTCCGTACAACAATGCTGGCGGAAGGCTGGATCGCACATCACTGCGTGATGCGCTTTTCGCCGCAAAGGGTTACGAATGAGCACCAAGACAACCAAACCTCAAGACGCGGGCACCAACCGTCGTTGGCTCCTGGTCGACGCGGCAGACAAGCCGCTTGGCCGTCTGGCCGTGGCGATTGCCAACACGTTGCGTGGCAAGAACCGGCCGGACTTCGACCCCAGCGTGGATATCGGCGATTTTGTGATCGTCATCAACGCCGAAAAGGTCGTATTGACCGGCAAGAAGGACGACACCAAGATCTATCAGCGTTACAGCGGCTGGCGCGATGGGTTGAAGGAAATCCCCGCAGCGACGATGCGCGAGCGCCACCCCGACCGGATGATCACCGAGGCGGTCTGGGGCATGATGCCCAAGAACCACCTGTGCCGGGGCGTCCTGACCCGTCTGAAGGTCTATCGCGGCGAAGAGCACCCCCATGCGGCTCAAAAGCCCGAAGCTTTCAAATTCTAAAACGGTCTGAATTAAGAGGGAGGTTTTGTCATGGTCAAGGAAATTGCTGCCGCCACGGGACGCCGGAAGACCGCCGTCGCGCGCGTCCGACTGACATCCGGTGACGGAAAATGTGTCATCAATGATGTTGATTCCGTTAAATACATCCCCAGCGAGGCATTGCGTAATTACATGCTGCAGCCGTTGGTGATCACCAATATGAAGGGTAAGTTAGATCTCGGCGTCAGCGTCAAGGGCGGCGGGGTTAGCGGTCAGGCGGGTGCGGTGCGCCATGCGTTATCGCGCGCGCTGATCCTGTCCGACGTCTCGCTGCGTGACGCGCTGAAAAAAGCGGGATGCCTGACTCGCGACGCGCGCATGAAGGAACGCAAAAAGCCCGGTCAGCCCGGCGCCCGCAAGCGCTTCCAGTTCTCGAAGCGTTAAAACGCGTTCCGTTTCGGCGTTTACAAGATCTGCGGGCATCGTCTTGCCGACGTTGCCCGCATTTTTTTTAACGGTCTCCGGACTCACTTGGGAGCGTCCGGACGAGAGGTTGTCACATTATGCCTTTACAACTCATTAAGAAGATTGCGGCCAAACTATTGGGCCGCTCGACCACGGTTCAAACACCCGAGAGGCCGGTCAAGCCTGTCCGACCCGCCCATCCCGGTGGACGTGGCGTACCTGCTGGTCCGCGCAGGCCGGCAGCCGCTCCGCGCGACCGGCCAATCCCGCCGCCAACCGGCCGCCCCGGCGCGCGGACGTCCCGCCCGGAACGTCCGCCGCCGCCCGAGCGCGCGGTTGCGCCGGGATCCGCAGGCCACGCGCCGCACCGTGACGCCGCCAGGCCGCAACGGCCGGCGCGCTCAGAGAGGTCGGCTCATTCCGAACGCGGCTCGCGCACCGATCGGCACTCGCCGGGCGGGCGTCCGCCCCCCCCTCGCAGCGGCCGATCCGATCCCTCGTCGGTCCGTCCGGGCGGCGCGGTGAACGAGGCCGAAACGACCCGCCGCCGTGAGACGCACGCCGTCTGGTCGCTGGATCAATACGTCGTTCCGGTCGTCGAAGGAAAGAAGCGGTTTCAGGATTTCGACCTGCCGGCCGAGATCCTGCATGCCGTTGCTGATTTGAAGTTTCAGTACTGCACGCCGATCCAGTCGATGAGCCTCGAATACGCCCTCGCGGGCAAGAACGTGGCGGGCAAGGCCCAGACGGGAACGGGCAAGACCGCCGCGTTTCTGGTGGCGCTGCTGACCCGCTACATGCGCACCCCCGATGCCCGCAATGCCGACCCCGGGCGGCCGCGGGCGCTGGTGATCGCGCCGACGCGCGAGCTGGTGATCCAGATCTGCCAGGACGCCGACGCGCTGGGCAAGTACTGCGGCCTTCGCTACCTCGCGATCTACGGTGGCATGGACTATGACCGCCAGCGCACCGAGCTTCAGGCCGGTCCGGTTGATCTGTTGGTCGCCACACCGGGGCGACTGCTCGATTTCGTCAGCGGCAAGGTGGTTGACCTGTCGGGTGTCGATACGCTGGTGATCGACGAGGCCGATCGCATGCTCGACATGGGCTTCATCCCCGATGTCAAGCGGATCATCTTCCGTCTACCCCCGAAGGAACGCCGCTGCACGATGTTGTACAGCGCCACCCTCAACGACGACGTGATGCGGCTGGCTGCTCAGTGGATGACCGAACCGGTGCGCGTGGAGATCGAGTCCGAGTCCATGACGATTGACACGATTAACCAGGTCGTTTACATCGTCCGGGCGAGCGAGAAGTTCACGGTGCTGTATAACGTGCTCAAGACCCATGCGGATCAGCGGGTGCTGGTGTTTTGCAATCGGCGCAGCAGCACCGAGCGCGTGGCCGAGTCGTTGAACCGCCTGGGCATCCCGTGCGAAATGCTGAGCGGCGATGTGCAGCAGAACCGCCGATTGCGCGTGCTTGAAGACTTCAAGGCCGGAAAAATCCGAGTCGTGGTGGCCACCGATGTCGCCGGGCGCGGGTTGCATGTCGACGACATCCGGTTTGTGGTCAACTTCGACTTCCCGTATGAGGCCGACGACTATGTCCACCGCATCGGCCGCACCGGACGGGCCGGTCATACAGGCACGGCGATCTCGTTTGCGGATGAGGATGAATCGTTTATCATCCCCGAAATCGAGAAATTCATTGGCGAACCGCTGAAGTGCACCATGCCGGAGGAGACGCTGCTCCAACCGATTCCCGAGATCCGAAGCCAGCACCGGCCGCCGCGTCAGGAGCCGCATCACCGCGAAGAACAGATTTCGCATCCGACACCAGCCCATCCGGTGGTGACGCATCGGGCATCGGACCATTCGGCGCCCGCCCATCCGGAACACCCGCATCCTGTCAAAAAGCCGGTTGCTTCCGTGACCCCGTCTCCCGACGTTGCCGTTGAGCCTGCGCGGCATGCTGTTGCGCCGGTTCACACGCCCCCGCCCGTGAAACGGCCGCATCCGACACCGCCCAAGCACGAGGCGGTCCGGACGCCCGTGGCGGTCGTTGCGCCCAAACGCCCGGTGACCGAAGAGTGGTCGCCCGGTCAGTAGGACTTCATTGCCGGCAGTCGGGCTGTGCCCGCTGCCGGCCGCTGCGAGAGGTCCCTGCTAAACATGATATCCTCTCTGTCTCGGGTACTCCCCTCTTATACCGACACGCACGCGCACTGGGGCGGCGAAGATGCCGCGAAGATCGTGGCGCGCGCCGTTGCGGCGGGCGTGACGCGTATCCTGGCGGTCGGCGGAAACCCGGACCTGAACGCGGGCGCGGAGGCCGCAGTTCAGGCCGCACCGAACCATGTCCGGCTGGCGCTCGGACTGGATCGCAGCCAGACCGAGGTGTCGGCGGATGGCGTAAACGCCTTTGAATCCAGCCTGGCTGCGGTGACGCTTTGCGCCATCGGAGAGGCGGGACTCGACTATCACCACGATGCCGCCACCCGTTTAGCCCAGCTTGCGCTGTTCGCTCGGATGCTTGACCTCGCCGCGCGTCGCACGCTGCCGATTATCATTCACACCCGCGAGGCCGACGAAGACACGCTGGCCGTGCTTGATGAGGCCGGATCGGCTGCGCTCGCGGCTCAGGGCCGACTCGGCGTGGTGCATTGTTTTACCGGCGGAAAGGCGTTTGCGAGACAATTGCTCGACCGAGGCCTTTACATCAGCTTCAGCGGCATCGTGACGTTTCGCAACGCCGAGGATCTGCGCGAGTTGTCTGCCTACGTTCCCGCCGACCGGATGCTCATCGAGACCGACAGCCCCTACCTCACACCCGTGCCGTTGCGCGGCCAGCCCAACGAACCGGCGTTTGTTCCGCATGTCGCCGCCTGCGTGGCGCGTCAGCGGACGATTGAACCCGCCGTCCTGGCCAATCTCACCACCCGCAACGCTGAGACGCTGTTCGGCGCGTGGCTCGACTATTCGGCCACTCAGCCGTAAACCTTCCCGAGGCGGGTGAAGAGCAGCCGCGCGCGCACCGCCCCTGCAGGCAGCCCGAGCAGTCGCGCCGCCGCTGCGGCATAGTCCTGCATCTGCGTCTTGTACCCTGCGGCGGCGGCGGCCATCTCCCTCACATCGGCCACGCGGTTGCTCTTGAAGTCCACGACCCAGGCGGACACAGGCTGGTTGAAAGGATCGCGCGCGATGACCAGCCGATCAAAGCGGCCGGTGACGATTTCGCGTCCGTTCGAGCCCTCGCACACGGTGTCGAAGGGGGTCTCACGCCAGACATCGGCCTGCGCGACGCCCGCCGGACGCGCGAGCAGGGCGCGCACCTCGGGGGATGCGAGGCAGTTGCGGAATTGCGTCTCAACATCCCGGAGCAAAAACTCCGATTCCGGAGACTCCGCTCGCCAATCAGCAATGACGGCATTGAGGTCGACATCCTCGATCCACGCAATCCGCTCGAAGATGCGGTGAATGGCCGAGCCGAAGGCGCGCACGTCGGAGGCCTCGCGATCAAACACGTGGCGGGCCGGGAAGGACCGCCCCTCGTCCCGCTCCTTGGACGGCTCGCGGCGTGCGGCCTCCTTGACGAACGTCACGGCGAGCGGCCGCGGCGCACGCGCGCCCGTGGGTCCGGCGGCGTCGCCTGGCGTGACGGATGGAATCTCCGCAACCCATGCCCGGTTGCCCGTCGTGTGGAGCACGGCCAGGCCGTGCAGCGGAGCCTCGCCCGCCGTGCCATCGCATAGGCGCTCGCGCAGAATGTCGGCCTCGCGCGGGGTCGAGGCTTTTTCAGCGACCGGGGGAACGAACAAATACATCGCCCGCTTGGCGCGGGTGAGCGCGACGTAAAGCACGCACAGTTGCGCGAAGTTCTCTTCGGCTCGCGCCGCATCGAGCGCGGCAACCGCCGCGCCACCCGCCGCCTCCAGCGCCAGCCGTTTCGGCGGCTGCAGCACCCAGCCGTCCGCATCGGACGTGTCCCTCCCGCAATCACTGCGAAGCAGGCCGATGCCGGCTGTGTCGCAAAAACCCCTGGCGCGCGGGTCGAACGGCACGAGCACGACGTCAAAGCCGAGCCCCTTGGATTGGTGGATGGTCATCACGCGGATCGCCCCTGCGGCGGATTCGGATTTGACCTGGTGGGCGCGGATGTGGTCGCAGAAGGCGTCCGGATCGCGTGAACCGGTGGCATCGAAAGCCTCCGCTGCGGCCAGCAGCTCGCTGAGCCGTTGCCGTCCGAAGGCATCATCGGGGCGCAGCGCCTGGACATCCGTGAGCCGCTCGCCCCAGAGGCGGATCGCGCCGGAAAATCCGATCTCCTGCACCTGCGCGAAAAATCGGCCGGACAGTCCGGTCAGCCAGTCGGCGTCACCGGCGGCCTCAGCCAGGGGACTCATCTGCAGGTGCCGCATCGCGAGGGTGTCCGCCGGGTGGGCGGCGTAGCGGACGAGCGCGAGCAGCAGTGTCACCACCGGATTGTCCAGTATCCCGCCCGTTCCCTCATGGACCACGGGCACGCCTGCCAGCTTGCGTCGCAACACATCTGCGCAGGCACGGCCCTGCGAGTTGCCGCGCACCAGCACCGCCGCAGAAAGCCCCCGCCGAACCGGCTGCACCTCCGCCAAAACCGCAGCGATCGCCTCATACTGCGCCGGATCGCCGTCGTCATCGTCTGTCGCGCCGTCCCCGCCGGTGTCGGACGCCGCGCGCGCGTCCGGGACCTTCGGCGCGTATTCCAGCAGCGCGACAAAACCCTCGCCCTCGCCGCGTCTCGCGCTCACATGCCGCTGCCATTCTTTCAGAAAAGCGCTCACGGCTGAGGGATGCGGACCCCGGTCGCGGCCCGCGCGCGGGATCCACTCGCCAAGCCCATCAAACACCGCATTGAGCGTGGCGATAATCGCCGGCAGCGACCGGTGGCATTCCACGAGCGGTGCGCCACGCGGGATATTGCAGTCCGCGCTGACCTGACCAAACAGCCGGTAGTTGCCACCGCGCCAGCCGTAGATGGACTGCTTGATGTCGCCGACATAAAAGAATGAGCGCCGCTGTTCCGAATCTTGGACCACCTCGTCGGCGAGATTCGCGATTGCGCGCCATTGGATGTCGCTGGTGTCCTGAAACTCGTCCAGCAGCCAGTGGTCGAGCTGGCCGTCGAGCCGGTAATCAATGTAGAGTCTGTCGGCGTCTGGATACAGGCTTGGCTGGTGAGCCGGCTCGCCGAGCCGGAGCGCGAAATCGGTGAACGAGAGGCGTCCATCGTGGCGCTGGGCCTCGCGGTAGAGCGCGTCGTAGCGTTCGAGCAGCGCACGCAGTCCCGCCGTCTTGTGCAGACTGCGCCGCATCTCCACGCCCACCAGATGGGCCAGTGCGGCACGCAGCGGCGGCCAGAGGTTGGGCGGTAGCGCATGGGCCTTCTTGTAATAGAGGATCGTCGGGATGACCGCAACGTTGCCGATGTCGGCGAGAAGCGAACGCAGCACTGTGTCGCTGATCGTCTCCGGCCACGGCCGGTCGGGTGCGTGAGCGGCCGCCGCAGCCGCGATCTTGGCGCAGGCCTCCCCCAACTGGCGGGCGCGCGCCTCGCCGCCGAACGCCTGTCGCAGCCGCTCCAGATACGCGGGGTCGGCGGCCTCGGCACGCGCATCCTCTGCGTCCGCCTCCCACCAGCGAGCCGTCGGCCAGATGCGATCAGCGTCCCCCCACGTCTTGGTGCCGTGCTGGCGATAGAAATCGTGGCCATTCCCGATCGCACCTTCCAAGAGCCGCGACAGCCCTTTGCCCTCCCTCCCGAAGGCAGCCTGGCGGCAGGCATCCAAAAGCGCTTCGCTTGATCGGTCGCCCGCGCCGTCGCGCTCGCGTTGCCGGGGATCGTAAAGCCGCGTCAAAATCGCCTGCTGAAGGGCCTTGGCCTCGCCGCCGTTGTTGTCCATGGGGCGGAGATCGGGGGGCAGCCCCAACTCGAGGGGAAAAGACCGCGCCACGCCGAGGATGAAGCTGTCCAGCGTGCCGATGCGGAGGCGGTGCGATTGGTTCAGCAACGTGCGCAGCAGGGCGACGTAGTCCTGGGCCTGAGCAGAAGCGGAGGTTCCCGGCATCTGCCGGACGATGCCCTCGGCCGTCCTGTCGCGCTCGCGACTGTCGACAGCCGAAAGACAGAGGCGTGCGACGATGGTATCAAAGATTTCGCCGGCGGCCTTGCGCGAGAACGTGAGCGCGCAGATGCGGTCGGGTGGCACGCCGGCGGCCAGGAGCGCGAGGTAACGATGGGCGAGCGCCCAGGTTTTTCCGGTGCCCGCCGAAGCGGAAATGGCGCAATTGCTGAACACGTTCATCAGACGGCCCTCCCCGTGAGGTCGGCAGGCGCAACCGGCGGCTTGGCCGCATCGCGCAGCGTCCACGGGTTGGGTGGCGGCAGGATCGTCCTTTCGGCATCGCCCAGCAGGAGGGTGCTGAAGTCGTCGTAGCGCGGCGTCCGGGCGGCGGGAGGCCAGAAGACGCCATCGCGGATGCGGCGGATCACGGCGGCGGCACAGGCAAGCGCATGGCCGTGCAGCGCGTCGCTGTAATCGTCCCAGACGGCGAAAGCTGTTTCGCCCCGCGCGGCGGGCAGGATGATGTAGCCGACGCGCACATCGGCTCTCTGCGTGGCGCGCAGCATTTCACGGTACATCGGCAACTGCAAATCGGTCCAGCGTTTGGCCTTGGCCGGGGTGCTGCCCCCGGGTCCGCCGCTGCGCCCCAGGCTCCCGACAAACTCCCGCGATAGCAGCGCCTCCGGGACCGTCACGTCGTCGCCAGCGGACCCCAGATGGCTGTTAGCCGGCGACTCCGCCTGATCCGCCGTCTTGTAGTCCAGCACGCAGATCGCGCCGTCGCGATGACGGTCGATGCGATCCATACGGCCGCCGATCACGACACCATCCAGCGTCGTGTGATAACGGTCAGTCTCGCATTCAATAATCTCCCAGCCAGCCGCATGCCACGCGACCTGTTGCTCGGCGAAGGCGCGCAAGCGGCGTGTGGCGGTCTCCGTGGCCAGTCTCACACCCAGCCATGGCCGATCGCCGTATTGAGCAGCCGCTGCGGTAGCGAGCTGGCGCGCGAGCCACTCGGACAACCGGGACGCGTCGCCGCAGGCCCAAATGCGGCCCGGATCGCGGGCCATGGCCTCGACAACCGCATGGCAGAGGTTGCCGAATCCGCGGGCGTCGGGTTCGCGGGCGCGATCATCCTGCGATTCCATTCGGAGGACGCGCTTCAAGTAAAACCGCAACGGACACTGCAGATAATCGCGGAACGCCGTGGGGCTGATGCGGCCAGGCAGCCGCTGGGTCAGGCAGGCCGGGGAGACGCGCGCCGGGTTCAGCATGAAGCTTACCGCGTGGGCTGCGGCGGTGCGGACAGGCGGCGGGTCACGGAATAGATTGCGCGCGCGCCGCACCAGCACGTCATCCGGGCAGCGGAACAGGAGGCGCGACGGCCGCAACGGATCGCCTGCCATCGCCCGCTTGCCGACCAGCAGCACGACCCGCGGAAGCGGCGTGGCGGAGGGGTCAGATCGCTGGGCGCACAGCGCGGCCAGCACATAGGCGTCTCGCGCGACGCGCAGCCGGTCATCACGCAGTCCCAGTTGCCGCCGCAGCGCATCGGGAAGAAACAGGTCGCCGACATGGCCATCGGGAACGAAGCCTTCGTTCATGCCCGCCACACAGAGCACCGGCGCCGGGTTCCAAGCCAGCTCCAGCCAGCCCTCGAGATCCAGCGGCTCGCCAGCGCGTTCCGACTTAATCGTCGCATCCTGCAATCGCGCCAGCAGAACTGTGGCGGCGTCCGCGCCAGCCTGTCCCGCAGTCTCGGCATCGGCCAGCTCGCGCAGCGCCTGATCGAGCGCCTCCCCGGACTGCTGGAAGGCGGTGTCTGCCGCCTGTTCGGGGTGGAGCATGCGCTTCGCATAGATCCCTTGCATCGCGTTGCGCAGGCTTTCGGAGAGGGGGGATTCGTCGTGCAGCCCCGACCAGGCCTCAATGCGGTCCAGCGCGGCGGCGAGATGTTCAGGCTGGCGCGCGTGCGGATGACCGGCAGCATCGCCCGCCGGGTGCCGCACGGCGCGACGCAGGTCGGCGAAGGTGACGGGCAGGCGTTCCGCCTGGAGGCCATCCAGCTCGCGCAAGACATCGTCGGGATCGGGGAGGGCGGCCAACACGTCGGGATGACGCAAAAGAGCGGCAGTCTCGGCGTAATCGGGACGCTCGCGCCAGGCCAGCAGCGCCTGCACGAGACGAAAGAGGGGCGTGTCGGCAAGCGGATGATTCTGCGGATCAAATGCCGGCAAGCCGAGCGCCGCGAGTTCGCGCTGAACCGGAGCAACGGTCTCACGGTCGGGGACACCGATGGCCAGAGCCGGGCGTGTGCCCGTGTGATCAGAAAAACAGCCAACCAGGCTTTCCTTCAGCAGTCCCGCGATGCAGGCCGCCTGATCTTCGGGATTGGCCGCCAAGATGATGTCCCGGTCGTCGAGGGCGATGTCCCGATGGTCCCAGGCGTCCGGGAGGGGACGGCCCCACTGATCGAATGCGTCGGCTTCTTTCGGCGGCGCCGCCACCAGCACCACGACTGTGCCGCCGTTGTCGGCCCATGCTTGCAGCAGCGTGAGCAGTAGACGCGGCGGATCAGGCACGGCGGCGAGGACGACCCGCTGCACGTCGGGCGCGAGCCTTCCGGCGCGGGCGTGGGCGATCTGTTCGGCCAGGGAATCACGCAGGTTCCACGACGCGAGACCGTCGAGGTAGCGCCGTTCCAGTTCCGCCAGGGCCTGCCAGCGCTCCGGCTCCATCAGCGCCTCGCCGCGAGCGGCGACCTCACCGATTGTAAGCGCGCCATCGGCCAGCTCGCGGCGAAGGACGGTCAGACGCCGCGCGATTTGAAGCGCCCAGGAACCCGAGGCCGGACGCTGCCCGCCCAGGAAGGCATCGAGATCGCCGGCCGGCGCGGCCAGCAAGACGCGGCGCCACGCCAGCAAAGACTGGAGATCGGAGGCACGTCCTGGACGCGGGGGCGGGGCGATCAGAACAGATGCGGTTACGATCTCCGGCGCCAGCAGCGAAGCGCCATACCGGTCATGGGCGGCCAGCGGCAGCGCCGCGCGCAGACGCCAGCTCGACTGGCGCGTCGGCATTCCGACAACCGTCCCACGCAGGTCAATCAGGCCCGGCGCCCCAGGGGCCAGCAGCCACTCCGGAACCGTCTCGCACAGCGGCCGGTCCCATCCCAGAAAAACCCGTGTGACACCCATGGCAACGCACTCCTAACCTCATGTGTTCACAGCATACCGGAACGCGAATCCAACGGTCAATGAAATGTGATTGACGTTTCCGAACACAAACCGCGCCGCATCCCGTCCAAGAAATGGCGCGAACTCATCAAGAAGGTCTGGGAATCCGATTCGCTCCTCTGTCCGAAATGCCACAAAGACGCTGTTTGGCGGTGGAATTGACGTTTCCACCGGTTTCTGCGATTCTTCCCCCATGACATCGCTGATCCAGACCGGTTTCGGCATGTTTTTGGCCCGTGTGGGTCGAGGCCAACCGGGGGTTGACGAAAAGCGATTTCTTAAAGGAATGATAGTGAATGTGAGGTCAAATGGATTCGATTTCGGAACGCCGCAAGGCGGTTCTTTTTCTGGCGCTTGCCGCCATCTTGTGGAGCACCAGCGGAGTATTGGTCAAGTCCCTAAACTGGGGAGCGATGGCAATTTTGGGCGGACGCAGTATTTTTGCGAGCGTAGTCTTTCTCGTTTACCTGCGACGTCTTCCCAAGAAATGGACGCGTTGGATGGTGCTGGCTGCGGTTGGCTCCATATTGACCCAGTTCCTGTTCGTCACGTCCACCAAGCTGACCACCGCCGCCAACGCGATCTTCCTACAATACACCGCACCGATTTATGTCGTCCTGCTGGGATACTGGTGCCTGCGCGAAAAGCCCAGCCGCACAGACTGGGTTTCGATGGGTGTCATCTTCCTTGGGATGTTTCTGTTCTTTGGCGACAAACTCAACACAGACGGTCTCTTCGGAAACATCCTGGCCGTCTTGAGCGGACTGACCTCCGCCATCATGATCGTTTCCTTTCGCGCACAAAAAGATGACTCACCCGCCGATAGCGCTCTCATCGCCAGCCTTGCGACAGCCGTCGTCGGGATTCCATTCATCTTCCAGGAAACCGGGACAGTGACCAGTTGGTCGATCATCGCCTATCTAGGCTTGTTTCAAATTGGGCTAGCATTCGTATTTTTTACCATCGGAATCAAACATATCCCCGCTTTGGAAGCAAACCTGATCGGCACGCTGGAGCCTGTTCTGAATCCACTCTGGGTGTTTCTGTTCCTTGGTGAAAAGACGGGAACCTACGCCCTGTTCGGCGGACTGGTCGTGCTCGGTGGTGTGATCCTCAGTTGTTACTGGCCACACTGGCAGCGTATAAAGTGCCGTTTTGTGGCCGGAGTGCGCTCGTAGGGGCAATGAGGGGCAATGGGGACAAAGAAACATCGCACCAAGATCGGCGAATCGGCTGCTGGCCGTCGGCTGGCGAATACCGGGCGTATAGGGGTCGAATACCGGGCGTATAGGGGTCGTAATTAGACTTTAGGTTGCGCTGAAAAAGGCGGTTGCCGATAGGTGCCTATAGCCGCCACATTCCTTTTTCTGTTGGCAGTCATTTGTTCGGTTCTCAACGCCCGGATCAAGCCTATGG
>VGWG01000043.1 GCA_016873675.1 Lentisphaerota bacterium
GGAATCATCAGGACTATCTCATCTTCGGCGAGCCGCTGATCCCGGAGATGGGCAAGCACTTCTTCCGTCGCACGCGCATCGTCTACGCGCACCGCCGGGCGAACGGCTCTTGGACGAGCGATCCGTTCCTGCGACGCAACGAGCTGGGCGTGGGGCAATACGATGCCAGCTGGGCGAGGATCGAGGCCGAATGGTACTTCGCAGCCTCACTCGATACGCACAAGCGCGAGTTGGATCCCGGCGGCGGCTTCGCGGTCGCAGTCGCCCCAGGCTCCTGGTTGCAATTTCCGCAGGTCCACCACCTTCGGCCCAAACAGCGGCTGGTGCTCGCGTTGTCCCCGGTGGCGCGCTCGGGCCTGAGCATCGAGGTGCGCCGGGGCGATCACCGGGGCGCTCTGCTGGGCCGGGTGGCGATCGCCGCGCCCGAAAGAGGGCAAGCCGCTCAGATGGAGCCTGCGCTCGAACTCGAAATCGGGAACGAACCCGGGACCATAGACCTCTGCTTCGTGTTTACAGGCGTTGAAAAGGACCTTGCACTTTTCGACTATTGGCGAGCGGTCAGTCCTGATCCGCAGAATTGAGGTTCAAAAAATTGAGAAAGGAAATGTGACTATGCAGATCAACGGGATTCCCATAAGCACGGACTATCGGGTGCACGTGAACGGCGTTTCGGCGCCCGTCTATATCATGCCTACGCGTTATGGCATGCCATACCTCAACGGACAACCGATGTCGTTTTACGGCGGGGAGCCGTGGCACCAGCCGATGTATTTCGTCTGTGCGGATATTCCCGGCCCGGTGCCGGTTTCGGTGGAGCTGGGATTTCTGACGGACGGGGAGATCCGCACGGTGACGGCCCATCCGCTGTCGCGCGGCATCGCCGTGAACCGCGAGGGGACGCGCGTCAGCTTCACGGTGGACCAGCCCGGGACCGTGACGCTGGTCGTAAATGGCGACCATCGTACCCGCCCACTGCACCTGTTCTTCTCTCCGCCAGTGGAAGCCGCGCCGGAGGATGCAATCGTCTTTGGCCCGGGGTTCCATGATCTGGGATATGACAAACCGATCACCCTGACCGATGGGCAGACGCTCTACCTGGCGTCGGGTGCCTGGGTTGAAGGGCTGATTCGTGCGAATGGCGCCCGCAATATCCGGATCATGGGGCGCGGCGTGCTCGCCCAGCGCCGGGTCGGGAGCGAGCACTATTCCGGCTGCGCCAGTGCGCCCGCGGGGATTGTGCTGAGCGACTGTCAGGACGTCTCGATCAGCGGCATTGTAGAAACCCGCGGCATCGGCGGTTGGTGCAGCATGCTGTCCAACTGCGATCGGGTGATGGTGCGGGATTACCACGTCCTGGCGTCCGTGGTCTGGTCGGCCGACGGCTTCAATCCGTGCAACAGCCGGGATGTGACCCTGGAACGCTGTTTTATCCGCTCCGGCGACGACGCCATTGCCATCAAGGGGAATACCGGCGGCAACGTTCTGACGCTGCCGCATATTCCACCCAGCACCCAGCCACCGGTGGAGAACATCCTCATTCGCAACTGCGTCTTTTGGAGCGACCACAACGAAGTGATCGTCATCGGTTGCGAAACGAGGGCCCGGTACATTCGCAACATCCGGATCAGCGACTGCGACGTCATCTTCCATTATGCGCACGAGGGCTTGGGCGTGTTTGGCATTATCCCGCTGCACGGCACGGAAATCAGCGATATTGTCTACGAGAACATCCGTGTCGAGCACTGCGAGGAACAGGTGTTCTGCTTCCGGTTCCTCGACAACATCTGGGGGATTCCGGGCGACCAGAGCTTCCCCGGCGGGATCTCCAATGTCACCATCCGCAACGTGACTGTGCTGTATCAGAAGGACGGGCCCCGCAGCGAGTTCACCGGCTACGGGCCGGATAAGCGGATTGAGACTGTCCGTATTGAAGGGCTGCGCTACGGTGACAAACCGGTCACGGATGCGGCCGGCATGGGGTTACGGAAGAACGAGCATGTGGCGGAGGTAAGCTACCAATAGATGGGCTCTCATGGAAAAGAGCTACAACATTCCGTACTTTTCCCATGTTCCGACGATAGAATGGCTGAACGGGTTTCTTCGCAGGGATAGAAAGCATGGAGAACAACATGAGACTATCAGGTATCCCAGTGCGCCATTTGCGCAAAGCGACGGTCTTGACGGCGCTGCTGGCGCTGCCGGCGTGGGCGGTTGACGCACTCAAGCCACGCGACTTGACGCCCGTGACGTGGCTGATGGCGCCGTCGCACGCGCCGGTCGAGATCGTGAGCGACGGGCAGCCGCGCGCGGCTGTTTACGTGGCGGAAGGCAAACCCGGCGCAAAACTCAAACGGCTGACCGACGAACTGTTCGATGTGATCCGGCTCGGCACGGGCGCGACGCTCGAACAGGTTGACCGGCCTCCGGCCGCCGACCGGCCCGCCATCGTCATCGGCGACTGCGAGGAAACGCGGGCGGCGGGGATCGATCCGGCGAAGATTCCGCCGGAGGGTTTCGTGATCAAGACCGCCGCGAATCGCGTGTATCTCGTGGGCGGCGCGGGCAACCCGGACGGTACGGCGTGGGCGGTGGCAGATTTTTTGGAACGGTTCGTCGGCGTACGCTGGTACTGGCCGGCCGACGCTGCCGGGCGTTCGATCCCGCGCACGGCTTCGCTCGCGGCACCGCCAGCTCACTACACCGACCAGCCGGTCTTCCGTCGGCGCATTGATTTCATTGAAACGGCGCTGATGCCGCTTCACACCGAGGGACACAATTGGGGCGACCGGATGCCGCTTCCTCTGGAACCCGGCGTCATGTCGCGCGATGAGACCTGGTGGTACGTCCCCCGCATGGAGGCGTTGCGGCGTCATGGCGAAAGCCTCGACTTCACACCGGGGATCAATCAGGGAAGCGAAGCCATCGCATGGTGGCTCTCGCGATGGGGGCACGAGCGCGACATCCTGCAGGCGGGCGAAGCGGCGCGGGCTTTGAACCAGGACGGCTCCCGTCACGAGCTCTGGATCTGCTTCAGCGCGCCGGAGACGCTGGACGCGCTGCTCGCGCGGTTGAGCCGGCACTGGGACGAAAAGGACCGCGGATGGCCGCCGCACAAGATGATGACGGATACAAGCTGCACCGTCTATTTTCCCCGGACGCCGGGGCTCGTCTGCCACTGCCAGCGGTGCGCGGAAACGGCGGACCGACTGCGCGACGACCGCCAGCTGAGGGCGGCGCTGGCCAGTGACTACGGCGACCAGCGGGCAGACGCCATCATCGAGGAACGGGTCCACGAGCTGGTTTTCGGGCTGTTCGTGCAGCGGCTGTGCGAAGCGGTGAAGCAGCGCTGGCCGGACAAGAAGGTTGTCCTGAACGCTGGCGAACGGAAGCCGCCGGAGGGTGTGACGTTTCCGGATAACCTGCGGGTCGCTTCCGTGTGGCCGGAGGGGTTTGTGATGGGACACGCTTTCCATCCTTCCGTTGGACCCGCGTTCGAGCGCACGATCCGCGGCTGGAATCAGGTCCTGATCTGGGCCTCGTGCTCCAGCCCGGGCGACTGGACCTACGGTCCTGTCCAGTATCCGCACCTCGTTCAGGAGTTCCTCCTGAGGAACCGGCGGTACATCACGGGGACCGAGCTGACGATTTTCAGCGCGCCGATTCTCGTTGCCCAAGCGCCCACGTACTACGTATGGCAGCGGGCGCTCTGGAACCCCGAGCTCGACGTGGACGCGACGCTGGACGAGCTCTGCAGACGCCTCTTCGGACCAGGCGCCAGGGCCGCCCGCGAACTGCTGCGGATCGCGTGCGATCAGTGGGAGAAGACGCCCCTGCCGCGCCCGCTTCAAGCGGAAAACCTGCACCGGGATCAACTGCCCGGAGCGGGAGGGCTGGGATCGCTCGCGCAGGAAAACCGCCTGCCTGCCGATCTGTTCGCCGCGATCTGGCCTGCGGACGTCGTGGCGCGGATGAAGGGGTTGCACGATGAGGCGCGGGCCGAGATCGACAAAGCCGACGACACCGACGCCCGCCGGGCGTTCCTGTATTGGAACTGGGCCTTCGACGCATTTCTGGAAGAGGCCGAGGTTGTCCATCGGCGGATACCGGCGGACTTCGTGCGGGTGACGCGCGGCGGGCCGCTGGCATCCGTTGAGGGACTGCCGGAAACGGACACGCTCGACTTGGGCAACGGTGCCGTGTTGAAGCTGGTGCGCATTTTGCCGGGTGAGTTTCTGATGGGCAGCGAGACGAATGCGTGGGGATACCACCGCCACGAGAGCCCGCAACACCGCGTGCGGATCACGAAGCCGTTCTACATGGGAGTCCACGAGGTGACGCGGGCGCAGTATGACGCCGTAATGGGGACCGAATCCGCCGGCGATCACCCCAACCGGCCTGCGGCAAGCATCTCGTGGCGCGAGGCGACAAACTTCTGCGGCAAGCTCTCTGCCAAGACCGGCCGGCACGTACGCCTGCCCACGGAAGCGGAGTGGGAGTATGCGTGCAGGGCGGGTACGACGACGGTGTGGTCATTCGGGGATCTGGACCGGATCGAGGCGATGAAGGACTACGCCTGGTTCGGGGAGGACGCTCGCGGCGGGCCGCAAGACGTGGGAGGAAAGAGGCCCAACCTGTGGGGCCTGTACGACCTGCACGGCAACGTGAGTGAATGGTGCCTGGACCGGTTCGGCGCAGACTACTACCTGCTGAGCCCGACAGACGACCCGGCCGGTCCAGATACCGGCATCTTTCGCGTCCTGCGGGGCGGATCCGCCGACAACCTGGGCAGGCGGAATGCGGAGTTCGCCCGGTCGGCCCGCCGCTCCTGGGGCCACCCCGACCTGAAAATCGCCCAGCGCGGCATGAACCGCGCGGGCGTCGGGTTCAGGGTGGTGGCGGAAGCCGCGGATGCGGGGAAGTGATCAGGCTAATTGAATGTTGCACAGGCCAAGTATCCGGGGCATACCTGGCCGCGGCGGCCGCTCTGGGGGTACTGCAACGAGGCCGATCCCTATGTGATGGAGATGCAGATCAACGCCGCCGCCGATCACGGGGTCAACGTCTTCATCAGCGACTGGTACACGGTCTTGGCGGCGTCGCCCGCACGGCGGAAGCCTTTGCCTGGTTCCGGGAGCAGGCTGTCAAGGCCGGACTACCGGGACTGCATCTTCAGCTTACAAGCTGGGGTGCCAACAACCTCAATCTCAGCGGTGTGGATGCCGGGGCCTGCGCCACGCCCAGTGAAAACGTCAAGATCATGGGCTTCGACAGTCAGACCCATTACCAAATGGTGCACTTCACGCACATTGACCGGGACTACGCGGCGATCATCCCGGACATGGTTAAGGAGTGGTAGCTCATGGACAAGAGCTACAACATCCCGTACTTTCCTCACGTCTCAGTCGGGTGGGACAACAATCCACGGTTCCAGACTTTCCGCCCCGGTGTGGTCAAGAACAACACGCCGGAGCAGTTCCGGAAGGCGCTTGAATTGGCTCGTGATTATGCCGACCGCCATCCCGGCCAGCCGCCGCTGATTACGGTAAACAGTTGGAACGAATGGACCGAGACCAGCTATCTTCAGCCGGATGACCTCTATGGGTACGGTTATCTCGAAGCGGTCAAGGCGGTCTTTGCGAAGAAATCTATTTGCCCGAAAGAACGAAAATCAAGGAGATGCGACGCATGAGCGAACAAAAGCGGAAGCAATACCTCGTTGGCCTCTTTACGATTTTATTCTGTGCCGCTTCCATGGCACAGATCCCGGCGACGAAGAACTCACCGGGGCCGGATGAAGTCGCGGTCTTTCTGGACTCCGTGGTTTCACCAACATTAAGTACGGGCTTCTCTTCACCGAACCTCTGTTGGCGGGGGACGTGGACCGCGTGGAGCGTATCGTCGACGGCACAATACAAGGGCATAACTGACGAACTCGGGCCAATGCCGCCTGTTTTCGTTTCTGACGGGACCCATTCTCACGTTTGCAAAGATGCGCACCCGTCCATCCCGGCCTTTCTCTCCAGAAAGTGGATGTTCCGACGCCAACAGCGTGATTTTCACGCAAACGAGCACAAAAAATATTTTTCTTGTCTTTGGCACGGCTGTTGCGTATACTCAACCCGAAAGTCCAATTGGATCGACTCACACCGGAGTCAATCGAAAAGCAGTTGGACTGAGGGTAGGAATGCGCGTGGCTGCGCACACGGCGCCACGTGCGTGGATTAAACAGAAACAACAGAAAAGAGAAGGGTTCACAGTATGAAGATCAATAGAAAAGGTTTCACGCTGGTCGAAATCATGATCGTTGTGGCGATCATTGCGTTGCTGGCGGTCATTGCCGTGCCGAACCTGATCAAGGCTCGTACCGCGACGCAGAAGAGCACCTGCAACAACAACAAGCGTCTGATCTACGACGCCATTGACCAGTGGGCGCTGGCCAACAACGCAGACGCGGCAGACGATTTCGACGGGGAGACCAATGCCATCGCGGCCTACATCAAGGGCGAGGCGATCCCCACGTGCAAGACGGGCACTTCGCCCTACACCTTGCTGGGGGCTGTCTCCAACGCCCTCGTGTGGTGCACGTCGTCCGCCGCCGACCATAATTCCGAGGCTGAGCAAGACCATCCTGATGCCCCCTAAGGTTGGGGTTAATCGCGTTGATGCGATAACAGGGCCGCGCCGTTGGCGCGGCCCTGCTTTTTTCATTTTCCGGTGATCCGGTTCGCGCCGTTGTCCATGCGCCCACTTCAGCCTTGACGATCATCCACCGAGGCGCTATACTATCCACACTGTCAGGGGATGTGCGGCCACGCTGGGTCACGACGGCACATGTGATGATCGGAGGGGCGCCATGAAGCGGTGGAAGGCCAGAAGCGGTTTCACGCTCATCGAGATCATGATCGTGGTCGCGTTGCTGCTTTTGCTTTCGGTGATCGTGGCCCCCAACCTGCTCCGCGCGCGCGAAAACACCCAGCGCACCCTGTGCCTCTATCATCGCCGCCTGATTCAGGACATGATCAGCCAGTGGGCGCTGGTCGCGAGCAAGGGGCCGGGCGATGCCATTGATCGCGTGGCTCTGGCGGAGTACGCGAAGACGGGGCAGCTCCCCCTCTGCAAGGCGGGCAATACCGCGTATGACATCGGGGGGACCGTGAACGAACCGGTCATCCTCTGTTCGCGGCACCCGGATTGACGCCCCTCAGGTCTTGACGCGCAGCAGCTCATTCAGCGAATCCCGCGCGACGGCGAGGGCGTCGAGGTTCTCGCGCCGCGTCAGCTTGAAGGGGAGCAGCTCGGTGAGCGGGCGCAGCACGTTCAGCATCCGGTCGCTGCGCACCTCGATCGCGGAGGGAAGCACGTCGAGTTGCGCCATCCCCTTCAGCACCGCGCCGGGCACCTGCGCCCACATCGCCTCGATCCCTTCGGTCGCCTGCATCGCGTCGCAGCGGATGATCATGCGGGTCTCGCCATTGACCAGAAGGAGCGTAAAGATCGCCTCAGAGCGGTGGTCTTCAGCGCTCTTCCTCTTGAGCGGCGAAAGCACCAGATCAGCCTGCAGCACGGTGGCGTCGGCCGGGTGGCGCCGGATCCGCCGGACGCAGTCGAGGTCGATGCTCACATCCACGTCGGTGCGTGTGGTCGGCTCATCCACCCAGGCGTCGCGCCAGTCGCCCGCAGCGTCTTGCTTTCGCACCAGAAGGGTTCGCGGCAGCCGCTCCTGGGTGAGGCCGGGCGTCATCTCGACCCGCATGGCCATACCGTAGGCCTGATAGAGGACAGCGGAGAGCCAGACCACTTCGGACGGCCCGAGCCGGTCGGGAAAATAGCCCACCTTCTGACTGCAGAACGCCGGACATTCGTCTGCGCGCGTCAGATCGCATCCGAGCCGGACCAGCACGGCGCGGTCGCCGGGGTTCAGGCCGGACGCAGGCATGAACATCAGACGCAGCCACGACTCCTCGATCGTGCGTTCGAGCGGCGCGCGGTCGTCTGGCCGGGCGTGGCTCATGATCGCATCGTGGAAGGCCGTCCAGCCGGGATAAACAGAGATCGCGCGCCGCGCGGGATCACCCTGCTTTGAGAACAGCACGAACCCCGGCTCGGCCGACCCGTGCGGCTGGACGCCGAAGACGTGCCCAAGCGTCATCCACGGCCACGGATCCAAGGCACGGATGTGGTCGGCCACATCGTAGAGCCGCCGCCAGGCGGAGACCGGCGCCCCCGCGATGCGCCCTCGGTTTGTTGTCTTCGTTTCCATACCCACCTCCCGCTTGTTCGACGGTAATAGTATACCCCAACAGGAGGACGGCCTCAAGAAGAGTCCGTGCGACGGCAGCACATCGCGAAGCCCTACCCGCTGCGCGCTGACACCGATTGCCTTTTACCACATGCCTGCGGCGCGGCGGGACGCCGCCGCCCTACCTCGCGCTGTGCGCCTTTCCCTGAACCCTGAACCCTGAACCCTGAACCCTTCTCTTCCCGTTTTCTGCCACCTACTCTTTAATGAGCGACTCATTACCGGGTCCACGCGGCGCTTGTTTTCCGCCGCATCTTTCGTTATGCTGTGCCTTTCTTTTCACGAGGTTAACATGTACCAACCGGTATCGAACAAATCGGACTTCCCGGCGATGGAGCGCGAGGTGCTCGCGTTCTGGGCGACCCACGACACATTCAAGAAGAGCTTGGAGAGGAATCCCGCTGGCCGGGATTATGTTTTTTACGATGGGCCGCCCTTTGCCACGGGGCTGCCCCATTACGGCCATCTGCTGGCCGGGACGATCAAGGACATCGTGCCGCGCTATCAGACCATGCGCGGCCGCCGCGTGGCGCGCCGCTTTGGCTGGGACTGCCACGGCCTGCCGATCGAGGCGCTGGCCCAGGAGGCGCTGGGTGTCAGCGGTGCGGCGGAGATCCGTTCCACCGGCGTCGCCGCCTTCAACGAGCAGTGCCGGTCCATGGTGCTGCGGTACGTGGCCGAATGGCGCAAGACCGTCACCCGCATGGGGCGCTGGGTCGATTTCGACAATGACTACAAAACCATGGACGCGTCGTTCATGGAGTCGGTCTGGTGGGTGGTGAAGCAACTGTGGGATCAGGGGCGCATCTATCGGTCGTATCGGATCGTCCCCTATAGTTGGAAGCTCAACACGCCGCTGAGCAACCTCGAGGCGGGGAACAACTACAAGGATGTGCAGGATCCGGCCGTGACCGTCCGGGCGCGGGTGACGTCGGGCGCGCCCGAGGCGTGGGGCGGCCCGGTCTACCTGCTGATCTGGACGACCACGCCCTGGACCCTGCCCGCCAATCTGGCGATCTGCGCCGGTCCGGAGATCGGCTACGTGGCGGTGCGCGACCGGAAGGAGGGCGCGATCTACGTCCTCGCCGAGGCGCGCCTGGCCGCCCACTACCCGGACGCCGCCGATTACACGATCGTGGCGCGGCTCCCCGGCCGCGCCCTGGACGGCTGGCGCTACGAGCCGCTCTTCCCCTATTTCGCCGGCGAACCGAACGCCTTCCGCGTGCTGAACGACGGCTACGTGACCACTGAAGACGGCACGGGGCTGGTGCACCAGGCCCCCGCCTATGGCGAGGACGACTTCCGCGTCTGCACTGCGGCGGGGATCGCGCTGGCGGATCCGCTCGACGAGAACTGCCGCTTCACCGCCCGCGTCCCGGAGCATGCGGGGACCTTCTGCAAGGACGCGGACAAGGCGATCATCCGCCAGCTCAAGGAGGCGGGCAAGCTGGTGCATCAGACCACCCTGGTCCACAGCTACCCGTTCTGCGAGCGGACCGACACGCCGCTGATCCAGCGCGCCATCGAGGCCTGGTATGTCCGCGTGGAGGACGTGCGCGACCGCCTGGCCGCCGCCAACGCCGAGATCCGCTGGACGCCCGGCTATGTGGGCGAGAAGCGATTCGGCAACTGGCTGCGCGAGGCCAAGGACTGGAACATCAGCCGCAACCGCTTCTGGGGCTCGTGCATTCCGGTGTGGGTCAACGAGGCCGATCCCGCCGACTGCATCTGCGTCGGCTCAGTCGCCGAGCTGGAGGCGCTCTCGGGGCAGCGGGTGACGGATCTGCACAAGCACGTGATTGACGCGATCCTCATCGTCCGAGACGGCAAGACCTACCGCCGCACGCCGGAGGTGCTCGACTGCTGGTTCGAGTCGGGCGCCATGCCCTACGCGCAGCAGCACTATCCGTTTGAGGGTGCCGATGTCCTGACGCGCGTGTTTCCGGCGCAGTTCATCGCCGAGGGGCTGGATCAGACCCGCGGCTGGTTCTACTACCTGCTCCTGCTGGGCGTGCTCCTCTTTGACAAGGCCCCCTTCGAGAACGTGGTCGTCAACGGCATGGTGCTCGCCGAGGACGGCAAGAAGATGAGCAAGCGGCTCAAGAACTACCCCGACCCGACGTATGTTCTCGACACCTATGGCGCCGACGCCATCCGCCTCTACATGATCCACTCGCCTGTGGTCCGGGCCGAGAACCTCCGCTTCTCCGAGCACGGCGTGAAGCAGATCCTGCGCGACCTGCTCATCCCCTGGTGGAACGCCTACAGCTTCTTTGTGACCTACGCGACGGTCGACGGGTTCTGCGAGGAGGAGGTGGCCGCGCCCGACTCGCCGCACGAGCTCGACCGCTGGATCATCTCGTCGCTGGAGACGCTGGTCGCGGACGTGACCGCGGCGATGGATGCCTACGACCTGCAGAAGTCGGTGCGGCCGTTTGTGCTGTTTGTCGAGAATCTGACGAACTGGTACATCCGCCGCTCCCGCCGCCGCTTCTGGAAGTCTCAGAACGACGCCGACAAGCACTACGCCTACCGCACGCTGCGCTACGTGCTTGTGCAGCTCTGCCAGGTGGCGGCGCCCTTCACGCCGTTCATCTCCGAGGCGATCTACCGCAACCTGCGCGGCGCGGGGATGCCCGAGTCGGTCCACCTCTGCGACTTTCCCGAGGCCAACGCGGCGGTGCGCGACGAGGCGCTCGAGCGGCGCATGGCGCAGGCGCAGAGCGCGGTGAACCTCGGCCATTTCCTGCGCAAGCAGCGCGATCTCAAGGTGCGGCAGCCGCTGGCGCGAGCGACGCTGGCCAGCGCCGATGCCGCGCAGCTCGATGATCTGCGGCCCATGGCGGGCCTGATCGCCGACGAACTCAACGTCAAGGAGGTCTCCTTTGCCGCCGACGAGCAGGCGTTTGTGCGGCTGACGGCCAAGGCGAATTTTAAGACCCTCGGCCGCCGTCTGGGCAAACGGATGAAGGCGGCGGCGGACGCCATCGCCGTCCTGCCGGCGGCGGCGCTGGCGGCGCTGACCGAGGGCCGGGGCCACACGCTCGATCTGGGCGATGGCGAAGGGGCCGTCCCGTTGACGGCCGAGGATGTGCTGGTGCAGCGAGAAGAACGCGAGGGGCTCACCGTGGCCAACGCGGGGACGCTGACGCTGGCGCTGGAGACCGCGCTGGACGAGGCGCTGCTGTGCGAAGGGCTGGCCCGCGAATTTGTCTCCACCGTGCAGGGGCTGCGCAAGGAGGCCGATCTGGCCATCTCCGACCGGATCACGCTGGAGGTGTCGGGCTCAGACGCCGTGCGCGCCGCTCTGGAGGCACACCGCGACACCATCTGCGGCGAGACGCTCTGCGTCGGCCTGCGGCTGGTGGATGAAGCTTCCGGAACGGCGGCCGAGCTCAACGGCCAGCCGTGCGTGGTCGTCCTGAAACGGAAAGCCGTCTGAATGGCGACAGGGGTGATGCGTGCTGACCGAGTGGTTTTGGACCTTTCTGGACACGCTTCAGGCCAACACCTGTCTGCAGGGGCTGGTGGCGGGCGCCGGAACGTGGATCTTTGAGGACGGCGTAAGCATCGGGTGCGCCATGCTGGCGGCCTCCCGCGACATGCACTGGCAGGTGGTGCTGGCGGCGCTGACGCTCGGCATCGCCTCGGGCGACTTCGCGCTGTATCTGACGGGCCGTTTTGCCTCGCGGCAGGTCTTCAAGCGCAACTGGATCAGCCGCCGCCGGCTGCTGTGGGCCGAGCAGTACTTCAGCGGCCACATGGTCAAGGCCGTTTTCATGGCGCGGTTTCTGCCGGGGACGCGGACGGTCACCTTTGTGGCCGCGGGGATGCTCGGTGCGCCGTTCTGGCGGTTTCTTCTGCTCGTCACGCTGGCGTCGCTCCTGCAGACCGTCATCTATCTGGCATTGGCGATGACGGTCGGCTCGGCCATGCTGCCCTATTTGCAAAACATCTGGCTGCGGGTCGGGGTGGTGGTCGGGGTGCTGGCGGGTGTGGTGTTGCTCAACATCGTGATCGCCCGGCGCCACCGGCTGAAGGAGGAGGAGGCGGTCCCCGATGTCGAGACATTGCCCGAGCACGAGACGCCCACGACCTTCTTCGAGTTCTGGCCGATCTGGGTGTTTTATTTTCCCGTGCTCTTCTACATCGCCTATCTGGCGATCCGGTTCCGCGGCTTGCGCCTGACCATGGCCAGCAACCCCTGCATGTACGCCTCGGGGCTGGTGCGAGAGTCCAAGCAGCAGATTTACGCGCTTTTCCAACCGGAGGTCGCCGCGCGCTGGCTGGGCCGGGTGGCGGTCTCGCCGCCGATCGCCCGGCACCAGACCGCCGAGGAACGGCTCGCGCAGGCGCGCGAGGCGCTGGCGGCCCAGGGCGTCGGCTTCCCGTTGGTGGCCAAGCCCGATATCGGCCAGCGCGGCGTCGGCGTCAAGCGGATGGGTGGCGAGGCGGATCTGCTTGCTTATTTCCGGCAGTTCCCCAAGACTCAGGCCGTGATCCTGCAAACGCTTATCACCCGGCCGAACGAGGCTGGCGTGCTCTATGCGCGCAAGCCCGGCGAGACCCGCGGCCGGGTCGTGTCGCTGGGGCTCAAGGCCTTCCCGAACGTGACGGGCGACGGCATCCACACGCTGCGGCAACTGATTCTGGCCGACAACCGCTGTCGCAAGCTGGCGCGTGTCTATTTCGCCAAGCAGAAAGGGACCCTGGACGACGTGCTGCCTGCAGGGGAGGTGCGCCAGCTCAACTTCGCCGGCAACCACGCGCAAGGGACGGTCTTTATCAACGGCAACGACGCGATCACACCCGAGCTGTCCGGCGTGTTTGACGGCATCGCCCAGTCGCTGGGCGAGTTTTATTATGGCCGTTTTGACATCCGCTACGATTCACTCGAACAGTTGCGCCGGGGCGAGGCGTTCACCATCATCGAAGTCAACGGCGCCGGCGCCGAGCCGATCCACATGTGGGATGGGCGGATGACTCTGCGCGGCGCCTATCAGGCGGTGTTGTGGCAGCACCGGCACCTGTACGAGGTCGGCGCGCTGAACGTTCAACGCGGTTTCCCAACCCTCTCTCCCTGGCAGGTGCTGCGCGATTATTGGTACGTCTGCCGCCTGGTAAAGACCTACCCGACGGCCGATTAGGCGGCGGGTTCAGGTCAAACGCATCTAAATTGAGGCTCTTGCAAAACCCCGTGAGTGCGGGCGTGGCACGGGCATCTTGCCCGTGTTTCACGGGCGGGACGCCCGTGCCACGTTGTGTTTTTCAAGAGCCTCAATTCCCCCCTATTAGGGTGAAACAGTCTCCACTTGTGATGCGTTCGCCCTGGCGGCGGGGCCGGCCTACGGCTTCATCATGCCGCCGGGAAGGGCGGGGGTTCCCTCCCACGTCGCGGTGGGCGACCACGGGAGATCGCCCTCGTGCGGGTCGCTCATGCAACCCGACAGGAGGGCCGCGAGCGCGAGCAGGGCAAGCACCGCCCAGAGGCTTGCAGGCGCCGACTTAGAAATACACCACATCGCCATTCTCCAGCGGATGCTGCTGCCAGTCGGAGAGGATATCGGCGACGACAAGCCCCTGGTCACGGACGACTTGACGGAGACGGATGCGGGTGATGAAATCGCCTGCGGCGGAGGTCAGTCCGGGCCGGCGAACCATCATCTCGATCTGCGGCAGCCCCTGAGTTTGATCCTTGCCGAGAAGTTCCGTCATAAACGCCGGCGACAAGGCGACCACCACGAACTTGAGCGTGTCGTCGTAGGCAACGACCTTGCCTTTGTCGCCGGGGGTCAGCACATTCTCAAGGTCTCGAGGGAGTTCCGTACCCTTCGGGCCGCCAGGTCGGAGTCCCGGATCTTTAAGACGCTCGATCTCGTTCGCCTGAGCCTTGATCGTCGCTTCATGGCTGATGATCGTGTCTTTCAGTTTGGCGATCTCGTCCTTCAAGCGGGCCTCTTCCGTCTGCAGATCCAGAATATCAGCCTCCAGCCTGCTGATCGTGGCATCGCGTTCAGCCACCACACCGATGAGGCGCGTGATTTCCGCGCGGAGCTCCTCGATTAACTTCTTGTCGGCCCGGCTGCTTTGCTTGAGGCGGTTGAACTCGTTAATCAGATCGACCAGCTCGTCTGCCGTCTTCTTCAATTCTGCGCGGGTCGCGTTGAGCGTTGCATTTTGCGCCTTGGCGCGAGCGAAGAGGTTATCCAGCGCCTCTTGCAGGGTGCCCTTGCCGCTGGTCGCGAATTTGCGCGGGTCGCGCGGATCGCGAATTCGGACAGGCTTGTTCTTAATCGCGTCGAATTCTTCATAATAGTACTGGCGCAACTGTTTGGCCATCGCATCCGTATTGTAGTCCAGCGGCTTCAGGTTGTCCTGTTCCAACGAGAAGGGATAGGTGCTCCAGAACGTCTTCCGGTCGGGATTGGTGAGCTCGGCGGCGGTCACGGGTGAAATGTCGCGCTCGGGAAGGGACCGCGCGGGCATCTCGACCGGCGGCTGCGCCTCGATGGTGCCGGCGATCCGCCTGATCCCCTCCTCGAACTTGTGGGCGCGGCCCACAAGCGCCTCGCGCATGCCGATGATTTGAAACTCCAAGACGAGCGCTCCGATGCCAAGAACCAGGATCAGAACAATCAACACCCTCAGGACTTTTCCCATAGCTGCCTCACGTTTCTGTAATCACCACATGTCGAGTCGTTTTTAAAGGTAGCGCAAAACCCCTCGTTCATGCAACAAAAAAAAGGGGGGCCGATAAATCAGATTGACCCTCGCGGCTGTTTTAGTGTAAAAAGGGGCACTTATGAATGCGTTCGTGCGTACATCTGTGGGCTGCCTGGGCGCAGTCGCTGGCGTGGCGGCGCTGCTGGCGCTCCGGGCGTCCGCGCAGACCGGCGACCCCGCCAAAGAGGCGTTCATCGCTGAGGAGACGCAGTATATCCGGCAGTTGCAGGATGATCTGCGGATGCCCGATTTTGCCGCGCGGGTGATCGAGGACCTCAAGAAGCGGTATCCGGATGCGGCGATCACGCTGCGCGTCTTGGAATTGCGCGGCATGCTCGCGCAAGGCGCTTTCGAGAAGGTTCGGGATCTGATCGCCCGCCACCCCAACCCGGACGGTGCCGAGGCGTGGGTGATGAAACTGGCGCTGGCCGATGGCTACTACGCTTACGGAAGCAGCCAAGAGGCCTTTGCGCTCTACAATGGGTTCTTTAAGCTGTTCCCGCAGCCCACGCCGGAGATGGAGTCATTCTACATCGAGGCCGCCTATAAATTCCCGCAAATGCTGCTGGCGACGCGGCTGGAAAAACAGGCGCTCGACGCCTACCGGCGACTGTTGAAGGTGAAGCTGCCCGCTCCGGCGCTGCGTCAGGTGCAGGCCGACACCGCCGAATTGTGCGTCAAGGTGGCCGAAGGCGAGACCGTCAAAAGCGCGAGGGACGCGCTCCTCGCCGAAGCCGACAAGCTGGCGAGCCAGCTGCTGTGGGATCAGGATATGTGGTTCGGCAAGGCGATCGTCATCAAGGCGCACAGCCTGGTCCTGAAGGGTGAGACCTCGCGGGCGCAGTCGTTGATCGATGATCACCGGGGCGTGCTGCAGCAGATCCACGATGCGTTGGTCGCCCAGGAGCGGGACGAGGGGGTCACCGGCCTCGTGCGGCTGAGCCCCATGGCCCAGTGCCGCTTTCTGCTGGCCGTCATGCTTCATGATGAGGCGATGAAAATCGCCAAGGACCCCGCTGGCGACAACGAGCTGATCAAAAACCTGCTGCTCGGGGAGCGCGGCCCCGACGGCAAGCGCAAACCCAATGGCGCTTATCAGCACGTGGTCAACGTCATCGGCCTTTTTCCCGACAGCCAATGGGCGATGGAGGCGGGCGAACGCGAGCAGCGGATACGCGCCTTCATCCTCGATCGCTTCCAAGTGGAGCTCCAGCCCGTGTTCACGGACGAGGTTCGTGACCGGATGCAGCGGAAGCAGTTTCAGGAGGCCCGTCAGCTCTTCGCCAACAACCAGTTTGCGGCGAGCATTCCGGTGTTTCTGGTGGTTTTGAACCACTTCCCCGAAACGGCCGAATCGGTGACCGCTCTGGGCGAGCTGGCCAAAGCCTGCCTCGCCGAACGGGGCGAGGATGGCTACCATGAACTCCTTGCGGGGACGATTGCCGCGCATCTGGCCGAGCGGTTCTGCCGGTCGCCGTATGCCCTGGACGCTGGCGGCGAGGTGCTGCGGCTGGCGGAGCTGATGGGCGAGAAAAGGCTCCAGACCTACGAGCTTTTCTTCCGGAATTTTACCAGCCACCCCGAGGCGCCCCTGAAGCTGATGATTCTCGGCGGGCAGGCTGCAGAAAGCGGAAACGCGGCCGGGGCGCTGGCCTATTACGACCGTCTGATTGCGGCCTACCCGGGATCGGCCTACTACGGTGAAACGCTGAGCCGGATCGCTCTCCTCCATAACCAGCGTCAAAACTATACCAACGAGATTGCCGCCCTCGACGCCTATCTGGCCTATCTGCTGCAGTCGGACAAGCCCGGTCTGGCCATCACAGCGACGCGCGCCCGCAGCGCGCAGGCCACCCGCGCGATCGCGCTGGCGCGCGTGCAGGCCGCCACAAACGATATCGAGCGCGTCGCGGGGTCGGAGGCGTTGATCCGGGCGGCCCTGCTGTTCAACCAGGTTCTGAAGGACCTCGCCGAGATCCCCGCCACCGTCGCCATCGACACGAACCAGGCGTTTCTGATCCGCCAGCAGGCTGTCCTGCAGAAGGCCGCCTGCCTGGCCCAGGTCGTCGCGCCCGCCGAAACCGTGGCCAAGCTCAGGCCCCAGGTGATCGAGACCTATCTGGGCTTTGTCAAGGAGTTCCCTCAGTCGCAGTACGCGCCCCATGCCCTGATCCGGGCCGGCACGATGTATACCGTCCTCAAAGAGACCGGACAGGCGCAGGCGATCTTTGCCCGGTTGCGCCAGGAGTACCCCGCTTCAGAGGAGGCCCGCAGTTCCGTGCCGATGCTCGCCGCCAGCCTGATGGAGATGGGGCTGCGCAGCGAGGCGGTCGCCAAATACAAGGAGATGTTCGCGGGTCCGGGCGCCGATGCCTACCCCGATTACCAGATTCTCGCGGCGGCGCGTGCGCTGGTGGATGCGGGCGAACACGACAACGCCCTGCAGGGGTTTGTCCGGGTGATCGCCCTGACGAAAGAGCCCGCGATGCGGACCCAAGCCCTCCTGGGCCGAACTCAGGCGCTCGTGGGCATGAAGAAATACGCCGAGGCGCTCGCGGAACTCGACTCGTTTATCGCGATGTACACCAATTCGGTCCTCATGGTCGACGCCTCCCTGCTGCTCGCCGACGCCGCCAGCGCCGAGGGTGAAACCGAGAAGGACAATGCCCGGCGGCAGCAGCTGTTCTCCCGCGCCATCGAGGCGTTTAAGGTCGTCCGCAGCTACCGCAAGGAGAACAAGGACGTGATGGCGCTCGACATCCAGGTCGGCCGGACGATGATGCGCAAGATGAACGCCGAGAAGGCCCTGGGCCTCGACGATCAGGCCGGCATCAGCCGCGGCCAGGCGATTGTGGCGTTCAAGCAACTCATCTACGCGACCCCGCCCGGAAGCGCCGCGTCCGACCCCTTCATCGAACAGGCCTACCTGTTGAGCATCCCGCTCGAGTTGGAGCACAAGAAGTTTCAGGGCGCCGCCGAGGCGTGCGAGGAGTACCTCGCCGCGTTTTCCGGCAGCCCCAACGCGGCCCAGGTCCGGACGTGGCTGAATCAGGCGAACATCGAGCTGGCGTCCCGCAAATAAGCGAGTGGATTCAAGGAGTGCAAACATGAAACGGATCAAACTGCATCGCTGCGCGTGGATGATCACCCTATGCGCCGTGTTGGTGGCGGCCCCGGCGGCCCGGGCGCAGATTCAGGGGACGCTCACGCTGAAAAGCGGTCCGCGGACCGGACTGTTGCGCTGGCAGGGCGGAACGAAGTCCTACGTGCTCTCAGACAGGGGGATTGACGTCACCATCGCTCTGGCCGATGTGGTGAAACTGTCGGTCGTCAGACCCCGGGATCTGGATCCGGCGATCAAGGCCGTCCAGGCGAACACCGGCGCGGCGGCCATCCCGACGCTGACCAAGATCGCCTCAGACTATTTCATGCTGCAGCACGACGAGGAGGCGACCCGCTGGCTCGCCGAGGCCTACCTGCAGGCGAACAACGGCGCCGATGCGATCCGGGCGATTGAGCGGATCACCGCCGTCCGCCCGGAGGCCGCGTATCTCGGCGATCTGGCCACGGTCTACTGGCGCGCGCTGCTCCGCGAGAACCGCGCGGCGAAACTGGAAGACATGCTCGAACAGGCCGTGAAAAGCGGCAATCGCCTGGCCTCGGCGACCGCGCTCATCCTCCGCGGCGACCTGATCCTGAAGGTCGGCGACACCCAGGAGCACCACATCCGGGCGCTGAAGGATGGCTACCTGCGGGTGGTCACGCTCTACCGGAACATCAGGGAGGTTCAGCCGGAAGCGAACTACAAGGCCGCCAAGAGCCTGGAGAAGCTGGGCATGACCGCCCGTGCGCAGGAGCGCCGCGAGACGATCCGCAAGGAGTTTCCGGGCAGCGAATGGGCTGGCAAACCCTGAACGGGAGAGGCTCTTGCAAAACCCCTCTGGGGTGTTTGCAAGCGCCTCGGGAGATAGGCACTGTTGAGAGCGCTGGGCGGGGGGCGCCCGGCACGGGACGCAAGGGTAACAACGCGAAGTCGGTGTAAGACCGAACGACGAAAGGCGAGAGGATACCATGAAGAAATTAGTGATGAGTGCGGTGATGCTTGCGACGCTGCTGGGCGCTCCGGCGCTGCTGGCCCAAGAAGCCGCGGCACCGGGCGCGGCGGCAGGAGCGGCGGTGGAAGCGGCAGCACCGGGGCTGGACAGCACGCTGATCGTCGATGCCGAGAGCGGCGCGCCGGTCTCCGCTCAGAGAAAGCGAAGCGCCACCAGTTTCTATGACGTCATGACAGGATCGGGACCCATCGGCTTCCTGCTGTGGATGGCTCTGTTCGGGAGCGGCGCAGCCGCCATCTACTTCATCGTGGACTGCTCGATCCTCGTGCGTCCCGCGAAGATGTTGCCCGGCACGTTGATCGACCAGGTCAAAAGCGCCATGGCCGAGGGGGATGTCCTCAAGGCGCTGAAAGCCTGCGAGAGCGAGCCCAGCTCGATGGCCAACATTCTGTCGGCCGGTTTTTCGCACGTGGAGGAGGGTTACGACATCATCCAGGAGAGCGTCGGCACGGCGGCCGACCTCGAGACAGAACGGCTGATGCAGCGCCTCACCTGGATCTCGGTCTGCGCCAACCTCGCGCCGATGCTCGGGCTCCTCGGCACCGTGCAAGGTATGATCATGGCCTTCGGCAATATCGCCACGGCGGCCCCTGATGTCGGCGCGCTGGCCCTCGCCATTGCCCAGGCCCTGTGGACGACCGCCGGCGGCCTGGTCGTCGCCATCCCGGCCATCACCTTCTACTATGGCATCCGCAACAATGCCAACAAGCTCGTCCTCCGCATGGAGGCCATGACCATGGAGCTGATCAAGGATCTGCGCAACGTCGAGGTCGTGAACGATTGAGGAGCGGACATGGGAAAAGTTAGAAAAGTCCGATCCGCCGGCTGCGATCTGAATATGACGCCGATGATCGACGTCGTGTTTCAGTTGATTATCTTCTTCGTCGTCACGATGAAGCTGACCGAGAACGTGTACGAGGACATCGTCCTGGAGGATGGCCGGCACGGGGCGATCGTCAAGGAGATGCCCCCCCAGACCCTGATCATCGAGTTGGGACGCCGGCTGCCCTTCGTCGGCGGCTACCGCATCTCGATCAACAACGCGCAGATGGACGAGTCCCTGTTGCGGGACATTCTGGTGAAGCGCGTCAACAAATACCGCAACACCAACTTCCCGGTCCTGATCCGGGCCGACCACCGGGTGCCGCACCGCGAGGTCCGGCGCGTCATGTCCGTCTGCACCGAGGCCGGCATCTGGAAGCTGTCGTTTATGGCGATCTACGAGCACACGGGTCAAAAGAAGGGAGGCGGGGGATGAAAGTCAGAAGAAAACGACGGATCACCAACGACCAGCCCCAGCTTGAAATGACGCCGATGATCGACGTCGTGTTCCAGTTGCTGATTTTCTTCATCGTTACGATCAAGCAGGAGGATATCTACTCCATGCTCGCCGCCGCTGCGCCGGCGGCGGATCCAGATGCCTCGCCCACCACTCCCCCCACGGTGCTGAACATCGAGATCAACAAGACGGGCTTTATCTTCCGCGGCACGCCCGTTTCCAAGGCGCTTCTGGAGCGCCGGCTGGCCAGCATCGCCGAATATGACAAGAAGGTCAGCGTGGTGCTCCGCTGCACCGGCGACTCGCCCCATAAATTCTTAGTGCAAACGTTGGATATTTGTCATAAACTGGAACTGACGAACCTGGCGATCTTTAGCATGTGAACCCGAACGGGGCTCGGGCTGGTGCGTGACGGGAGGTGGGTTATGAACGATCCGATTGCAGAAGCGATTCTCGCCAAGGAGGATCAGGCGCTCAAGGAGCTCAGCGAGCTGTTTCACGAGGATGGCTATTTCACCCGGATCAAGAAAATGATCAACGGGTTTGGCTGCCCCCGCGATAGCCGGGAGTTCAAGTCGGCGCGCATCGAGGCTCAGCGCCTCGCGGCGCCGGCCTGTGCCGTGATGATTCCGCTCGTCTCGGTCATCCTTCTGGCCGTCCTCGCGACAGGCAAGATCAGCAACACCTACGAGGTTCAGGTGGAGATTCTCGAGACCCAGGAGGTCCCGGAACTGAAGAAGGAAGATCTGGTCGAGCCGGAACCCGTCGAGACCGATATCCACATCGACACCGATGTGACCGTCCCGATCGACACGCCGGTGGCGACCACCACGGAGCCCATCACCCAGCAGCCGACCCCGGTGGATTCGGTTCTGCAGGTCAAGAGCCCGGTGATCATGCGCAACATTTACGGCTCGCGCAACCCCGGTATGGCCGGCCAGTTGAGGAAGCGCTTCGGCGGCGACGATAATACGGAGGCGGCGGTGATGGCCGCCCTCCGCTGGCTCAAGAAGAACCAGAACGCCGACGGTTCGTGGAACAAGGTCAAGCCCGCCATGACGGCGTTGGCCCTCCTGTCGTTTCTGTCGCATGGCGAGAGACCCGGGGCAGACTATCCCGAATTCGGGGAGACGGTCAGAAAAGCCCTGGATTATCTCATCAAAACGCAGAAGCCCAACGGACGTTTCACCAATAGTGATGACCACGAATATGCCCTGCCCATGGTCGCTTATGCGTTGTGCGAGGCCTATGGCATGACCATGAACCCGGAGGTCAAGGAGGCGGCCGGCAAGGCCATTCAGGTGCTGATCTCCGGCCAGAACCCGTCCGGCGGGTGGGACTATAATGTCAAGCCTTCGGAGCGAAATGACACCTCCTACATGGGCTGGTGTGCGCAAGCGCTGAAGGCCGCTCACCTGTCCAAAGCCTATGCGGATACCCAAGCCCTCGAAGCGGCGATCAAAAAGGCGATCAAGGGCTTCCAGAGCAACTATGCGAGCGGCGGCGGGTTTGGGTATACGGCGCCTGGAACGGGGGGGCTGTCGGCCATCGGCGTCCTCAGCCTCCAGTTGATTGGATCTGGCAAGGGACCCGAGGTCCGCAGTACGCTCACCCTGATGGAGCCGTGGATACCGGCGATTACCGACAAGGATTTCCCGAAGGATGTCAAAAGGCTGGGCGGCAGCATCCAGTACTATTACTACTATGCCACCCAGGCCAAGTTTCACGAAGGCGGCAAGCAGTGGGAGTCTTGGAATGCCAGGATGAAACCAGACTATCTGAAGGCGCTGATTATCGAGAAGGGTGTCTACACGGATCATCTCGGAAAACTTCAAGATATCGGCCACTGGGTGAACGACGATAACCACACCGATCGCCCGGTGATGGACACCTGCCTCGCCGCGTTGCAACTGATGGTCTATTACCGCAACCTGCCAACGACCCAGGCCGCCGCGATCATGGATGAGCTCGGCATCACCACGGCGGATGCCGCCGATCCTAAAAGCGCGACGGGCGACATCGCGGTCAATGTCGGCGATCTGTAGTCGGATGCCGAAAGGAGGGCGCGATGCCTGACTCCACGAGCGACGACGCAGCCGACCCGGTCCGCTCCAAAGAGGAGCAGGCGCTGGCCGCTATTGACGAGCGCTTTCGCGAGGACGGCTATTACACCCGGATCAAGAAAATGATCCGGGGGTTTGGCCGCCCGCGCGACACGCGCGAGTTCAAGGAGGCGCGCCTGGAGGCCCAGCGCCTCGCCGCGCCCCTCTGCGCGGTCCTCATTCCGCTGATCGCCGTCATCCTGATTGTCCTGCTGGCCGCCGACGTGATCGCACCTGAACCCACCGGGCCAACGGTCACATTCAAGCCCGAGCCGCCCGAGCCGCCCGAGCTGGTTCCTGTGCCGCCGACGCCCCAGCCGCCTCAGCCGCCGGACGATACCTCCGAAAAAATCAATCGGATGGGGGATGTGCCGACGATACCAACACCGACACCGACACCGGAATGGCGGCCCCAGCCGCAGCCGGAATGGCAACCGCAGCCTCCGCAGCCGCCCTCGACCAACCCGCCCGTGGTGGTCATCCCGACCAACGGACCCTGGTGGCCTGACCCGCCGCCACCCACCAACGGGCCGCCCGACGTCACGGCCTCCGAACAGGCGGTGATGCGCGCCCTGCGCTGGCTCAAGAAGAACCAGCAGGCCGACGGCTCCTGGCCGCAGAACAGGGTCGCCATGACCGGCCTGGCCGTGCTCACCTTCCTGTCGCACAGCGAGACACCGGCAACCAGCCCCGAATTCGGCGAGACGGTGCAGCGCGGGATTCAATTCCTGATGGGCGCGCAGGAGACCGACGGCCGTTTCAAATACAGCGACAGTCATGAGTACGCGCTGCCGATCGCGGCCTATGCGCTGAGCGAGGCGTCTGGCATGATTCCCCACCCCGATATCAAGGAAGCCGCAGACCGGGCGGTCCATGTGCTGGTCACGGGCCAGAATGCCTCGGGCGGCTGGGATTACAACATGAAGGGGTCGGAACGCAACGATACCTCGGTGATGAGCTGGTGCGCCCAGGCGCTCAAGGCCGCGCAACTGGCCAACGCCTACCGCGACAAACCGGCCCTCACCGCAGCGATGAAAAAGGCGGTGCGGGGGTTCCGCCAGAACTACCAGTCCGGCGGCGGGTTCGGTTATGACAAGCCCGGCGCCAACGGCCTCTCCGCCGCAGGGGCACTCTGCCTGCAGCTTCTGGGCGCGGGCGGCGCCGCCGAGACGCGCGCGACGCTCGACCTGATGGATGCGTGGACGCCCGCTTTTCTTGCGGGTGACGCCAAGGGGTTGGGTGGCAGCATCCAGTACTATTACTACTACGCCACCCAGGCGAAGTTTCACGCGGGCATCAACGCCAAGCGATGGACGTCGTGGTGGGACAAGCTGTGGCGCCTCTATGTCCGAGCCCAGAGGATCGAGCTCGGTGCCTACACCGATCCCCAGGGCCGGCCCCAGGAGATCGGCTGGTGGGAAAACACCGACGCCCATACCGATCGCCCGGTCATGGACACCTGTCTCGCCGCGATCCAG
>VGWG01000044.1 GCA_016873675.1 Lentisphaerota bacterium
ATCCTGAACTGCAACGCAAGATGGCCCGCCTCATCCTCGACATCAACGCTCAAGTCGCCGCCCGCATCGGTATCGGCCCGGCCGCCCGAGCCACCTGCGTCAAGCCCGCTGGCACCACCTCTTGCATTCTCGGCACCTCCTCAGGCATTCATCCCCACCATTCGCGGCGCTACATCCGCCGCGCACAGGCCAACGAGGACGAGCTTCTGGTCGACTTCTTCCGCGGCCAGAACCCGCTCGCCGTAGAGAAGTCGGTCTGGAATCCCAATGGCACTGACGTCGTTCTGAACTTTTGCATCGAGGCCTCTCCCGACGCCAAGACCAAGCGCGACGTGACCGCCGAGGATCTTCTGAATTACGTCAAGATAACCAAGGAAAACTGGATCGATTCGGGCAAGCGCACCGAGCTCTGCGCCCAGCCCTGGCTCTCGCACAACGTCTCCAACACAATCTCCGTCAAGGACGAGGAGTGGGTCGACGCCGAACAGTTCATCTACGACAACCGCGCCGTCTTCGCTGGCATCTCCCTCCTCCCAGACGGTGGAGACCTCGATTATCCTCAGGCCCCCTTCTGCGAAATCCTGTCGGCTGACGAGATCGTCGAACTCTACGGAGCTGGCGCGCTGATGTCTTCCGGCCTGATTGTCGATGGCCTCTACGCCTTTGACGACAACCTCTGGGCCGCCTGCGACAGCGTGCTCGGCCGCGGTGAGGATCTCCAGGCTCCGATTTCCGGCAACCCGCCCAAACGGGTGCGCGAGGCGATCGAGGCGGTGCGCGAGGAAAAACGGGATTGGTTACGCCGCGCTCACAAGTTCGCCAAGAACTACTTCGGCGGTGATTCGCTCAAGATGACCCGCTGCCTCAAGCGCGTGCATAGCTGCAAGCTCTGGGAAGACCTTACACGTACTTACCTGCCCGTCGACTTCACCCAGCTTCAGGAGCGTCACGACACCACCACCGTGGCCCAGACCGTCGCCTGCGCGGGCGGCCAGTGCGAACTGATCTGAGCGGGGGGGGGCGAACATGCTCTACTGGATGTCTAATCTGCTGAGCGGACTCTGGGGTCCGTTTCGGTTGCTGGGGTCGCACCTGATCTTGCTGGCTGTGGGGACGCTGCTTGCCGGGTTGGTCGTGCACCGTTATCTGCCGCTCACATGGGGCCGCCTGCCGCAAGACAAGGGGAAAAAACTGGTCAAGGACGGACAGCGCTCGGCGGGCAAGCCGACCGGTGCCGGCTTGGCGATAGGCCTTCTGATCCTGCCGGTGATCCTGCTCGTCACGCCGCTCGATGCGTGGGGCTACGGCGTATTGCTCTGCCTCTACCTCTGCATGGCGTTCGGCTATCTCGACGATGCCAGCGCGACGCCTTGGGGCGAGCTGAGGAAGGGGATGATCGACCTGCTTGTGGCGCTCGCCGCCGCATTCTGCCTGAGCCAAGGACGCGACGTGACGATCTGGCTGCCGGTGTACAAGAATGCAATCATCGTGCCGCTCGCCCTCTACCTGCCGCTAGCGACGGCCGTGCTGTGGTTCACAACCAACGCCACCAACTGTTCCGACGGCGTGGACGGGCTGGCCGGAACGCTGACCCTCTTCTCGCTTTTCGCGATGGGGGCGCTGCTCTACGGCGTGATCGGCTATCGCCCGATGGCCGAATACCTGCTGATCCCCCACAACCCTGACGGAGCCCGCTGGGCGATTCTGATTTCGACCGTGGCGGGCGGCCTCGCCGGCTACCTCTGGTACAACGCCGAGCCCAGCCGCGTACTGATGGGCGACGCCGGATCGCGCCTGCTGGGACTCCTGGTCGGTGTCGCGGCCCTGACTGCGGGCAACCCGTTCCTGATCATCGTTGTCTCGCCGGTTGTGCTCGTCAACGGCGGCACCGGCCTACTCAAGCTGATTCTGCTGAGGCTGCTAAAAAGGATCGGTTTCGATACCACGCCGCCCCACACGGCGACGCCTGAACAAGCCGCCGACCAGCACGTCCTCGTCAAGATGCTCCACAGTGTGCGCTTTCCCCTCCACGACCACTGCCGCCGCAATCTCCACTGGAGCAATGCGCAGGTGCTGATGCGCTTTGCGCTGATCCAGTCATTTCTGACGCCGCTGCTCTTCGTGCTGCTGGTCAAGATCCGGTGATTCTAGTCCCGGTCGTGCGCGGCCATGTGTCTGACAATCATGGGGCCAAACACGGCGTAGCACAGCCCCAGAATCAGCATCACGAGGGCGACCCATCTCGAGTAGTCCTTGGGGAGCAGAACAAAGAGAAAGACAAGGACGGCGCAGGGCACAAACATCACCGCCTTCTTGGTGGGCTTGGGGTATCTCACATTGGAAACCTGCAGGCTGATGAAGGTCAGAATGCCAACCAGAAAGAGCGTGGCAAATCCGCCTTGCTGCAACGAAAAGGACCCCTGATCCAGATTGTGAGGGGACGCCGACTGGCTGATGAACACAAACAGGGCAACCCATCCGGCGTTAGCGGTAATCGGAAGTCCGCCATAGCCGCCCTGCCCGCGCAGCGGATCGGCGACCTTGAACCGGGCCAACCGGACCACCCCGGAGAGCGCGACCGCCGACGGCAGCAGCACCCGGATCAGCGGATCGGTTCCGGCCTTCATCGTGACGGCGAAAATCAGAATCGCTGGCGCAATGCCGAATGCGGTCATGTCCACATAGGTGTCCAGTTCGGCCCCGAATTCACTCGTGCCTTTCAGCCAGCGCGCCACATTCCCGTCCAAACCATCGAGAATCATCGCCAGCATGATCAGTCGCGCGGCGTTGAGAAATTCAGTGCCGAGCGCGTCATCCTGAAATCCCTGCACCACATAGACAATGCTCAGAAAACCGGAGAGCATGGCACCCAGCGTGATCAGCGACGGAATGATCTGCCGCCAATTCAGAAACGCTGCCGGTTTTTTTTGTAACTGTTGCATGTCAGATTACCTTTCCGATGACGGACACTCCCGCCTGAACCCGATCACCCTCTTTCACCCGGATCGCGATATCCGCCGCCGGGAAATACATGTCCAGCCGGGAGCCGAACTTCATCATGCCAAAAGCGTCTCCCGCGGCCACCGCCACCCCCTCCGTATGAGACAGCCAGTAGATGACCCGGCGGCACACGGGGCCGACGATCTGATTCACCAGACAGCAGGTGCGCGGATTCTCAATCAGAATCGAATTATGCTGGTTCACATCGGACGATTTCTCCGTGAACGTGAATAGGTGTTTGCCAGGGAAATAGCCGAGAAAACGGGATCTCCCCGAAAGAGGCGACCGGTTGACATGCACATCCATGAGGCTGAGAAAGACGCTGATGCGTAGCACATCCCGATTCTGAAACCGCACGGTGTCCTCCGGCTTCAAGCCAGCGAGCATGCGGATGGCGTTGAATCGGTCCGGTGAGAACGTCGTGATTCGGGCCACGACCCCGTCGGCTCCGGAAAGAATGGCATCCGGATCCATTGGGGAGACACGCACGGGATTTCTAAAGAACCAGAGCAGATAACCTTCGATCACAAGCAGCAGCAGACCCGCTGTTGCGAATGCACGCTCGGGGGCCAGAACCCGCAATACCAGCCAGACACCCGACGCAACCAAGCCCGCAATGAGCAGAAAAGGGACCACTTCATGCCGAATTTTCATCGCCCTCCGTTCAGAATCAATATGCCGCATTTAGGGGCATCATCATAATCTCTTCGGCAAGGCTGTGTCTACAGGGAGTTTTTTAGGTATGATCGCGAAAGGGATATTCAAAACCCAAGGAGTTATGATATGGTACTTCCGTCTGCTTGTCTCTTGGTGGAAGAGGCTCAACGCTTGAGTGCCTGACCGGCCGACACGACCACTCCTAAGCACGTTGTTTCCTCCCGCTCCCCTGGGAGAGGGCAGGCTAAGGGTTGTGGGATTGAGCCCGCATTAGAAATTGCCTGTTCAATATGCCGATCAAGCTGAGCCAGAATCAGATTATCAACTGGGGCGGCGCCGCCGTTTACCGCGAGGCAGAAGCCCTCGTTAAACGCGGCGGCGTTCTGCGGGCGGACTTAAACGGTCCGTGGCTCGAGGGGATTGTCGCCCGCAGCAGCGGCACCAACCTCGTCTCCAAGCTGAGAATCAATGAGAACGGAACGGTTGAGAGCCATTGCCCCTGTTATACCAACCGGGAACAGAACTTGATCTGTGCACATGTCGTGGCTCTGGCGATTTTGGTGATGCAGCGGCGCACCGATCCGCTCCGAGAACAAAAATACCAAGAGGAACAGCGCCATGCCCGCGCGACGGCCGCCAGGGCGGCTGCCACGCCGATTCGCCGCAACCCCCGCGGGACGCCTGCGGCGCTGTTGATCTTTCTGCCCCCAGACTGGACCGATGCCTTTGCGCGTGATGCGGTTGAGCTCGGATGCGTTTTTCAGATCGGCACACAGATCCTTCCGTCGCCCGCGCTCACCGACCCCGGCGGCTACGCTTTCTCACACGCTGATGACACCTTGCTCTCGGTGTTGGAGGACATCTGCGAAGGTACCCCGCCGGCCCGCGTCACGGTCAACAAATCCGATTTTTTCAATATCCTCGATTTGTCGCTCCGCCGCGCGCTGCCCGTCACCGACAACACCGATGTCCACGTCCGCGACACGCCGCTGGACTTTTCGCTGCGCGTCGACCTCGACCGCGAGACCGGCGAACTGCTGATCTTTCCCGAGACCGTCATCCCCGGCGCCAGCCCGACGAAATTTCCGACCTATCTGGCCTGTAACAAGAAAAGCTGGGCGCTGGTCAACGGCGTCCTCTGGCCCCTGAAACAGACACTTCCTCTTCCCTACCACGCACTCTATTGGAGCGCGGAACCGGTGGCCATTCCGCGTGCCGACGTCCTCCGTTTCCTGGAGGTCGAGCTACCCCAGTTGCTATCGGTCATCCCCGTGGTTTGCGAGATCGCTCCCGACCTCTTCACCACCTCCTGCGCCCAGCCGGTCTTCCACCTCGTGGTGCGGGGCAGCCCCGCCTCGGCTGCGGTGGAGCTAATGGCCGTCTACGGACAGACTACGTTTGCCGCAGCCAGCCCCGACACAGCAGGGGGCTTTACGATTCCCGACCCCGATGATCTTCTTCATTATTGGAGGCGCAATCCCGATGTGGAGCTCCGGGCTGTCCGCCACCTCAACACCCTGGGCTTTTCGGGGGATCAGGGCGACCGTTTCGATCCGATCATCGGCACGCGTGCTGTCCTCAACTTTCTCGGCAGCGACCTCCCCGCGCTGAGGCGCATGGGTTGGAAGGTCGCCACCGAGGGACGCATGGCTGCCTTTTATGAAGCCATGCCGGTGGTCACACCGGTGGTCCGGGTCGTAACCTCCTCTGGAACGAACTGGTTCGAAGTGGGCATGGATTTCGAATGCGTCGGCGGTCCGGCGCTGACGCCCGCCGACATCCAACGCGCCCTCAACCGCAGGGAGTCGTTCATCGAGCGCGACGGCCAGTCGGTCCTCATTGACCGTTCGGCCATCGAGTCGATGCGCGATGTCTTCAGCGACTGCCGCGCGCGCGACGGCGGGCGCCCCGGAACCTTCCGCCTGCCCACGGTCTACGCGCCCTTCGTCCAGTCCTCGCTGGCGGCCATCGACGGGATCGACGTTGAAGAGCCTCCCGATTGGCGCGCTTCTGCGCGGCAGCAAAACCGCGACCTGAAGCTCACGCCCATTCCCCTGGGGGACGACACGCTCGAACAAACGCTGCGCGATTACCAAAAGCAGGGCGTGTACTGGCTGCGCTTCCTCGAAGCATCGGGGTTCAGCGGGTTGCTCGCCGATGAGATGGGACTGGGCAAAACCCTGCAGACGCTGGTCTGGATCAGTCTGGAACGCATCGCGGCCGATGTCCGCAGCAAGCCCGCCCTGATCGTCTGCCCGACGAGTCTGGTTGAGAACTGGAACCGCGAAGCCGAACGCTTCGTCCCGAAGCTGCGGCGCCTCGTGCTCAACGGGTCTGCGCGCCACACGCTGTTTGAACAGATTCCCCAGCACGATCTGGTGATCACTTCCTACGCCCTGCTGCGCCGTGATCTCGAAGCCTGCTACGCGAACCACACCTTCTCGGTCGCCATTCTCGACGAGGCTCAGCACATCAAGAACCGCTCCACGCAGAACGCCGTCGCCGCCAAGCAGATCCGCGCGGCGTCCCGGCTGGTGCTCACCGGCACACCCGTCGAAAACTCGGTTGCCGACCTGTGGTCAATCATGGACTTCTTGATGCCCGGCTATCTCGGCGAATACGACACCTTCCACGCGCATTACGAAGGGCCGATCAGCTTGGGCGGGGAATCGGGCACGCAAGCGCAGCTCAAGCTCCGCCGCAAGCTCAATCCCTTCCTGCTCA
This sequence comes from Lentisphaerota bacterium, assembly GCA_016873675.1. Taxonomy (NCBI): domain Bacteria; kingdom Pseudomonadati; phylum Lentisphaerota; species Lentisphaerota bacterium. The sequence continues at coordinate 6,382 of VGWG01000044.1, forward strand.
GACGACTTAAGAAGGACGTCGCCAAGGATCTCCCCGCAAAAATCGAGAAGGTGTCGTACTGCATCCTCACCCCCGACCAGCAGCAGGTCTACAACACGCTGCTGCAGGAATCCCGGCGAAAGATCGGCGACTTAGTCCGCGAGAAGGGGTTTGGCCGATGCCGCATGGAGATTCTGGCGATGCTGCTGCGCCTGCGTCAGGTCTGCTGCCACCTCGGTCTGCTCAAGTCCGAGGAGCTGGTCAAGAAGGCCGAAGCGCCGTCGGCTAAGCTCGACCAGTTTTTCGAACTGCTGGATGAGGCGCTCGACGGCGGCCATCGCATTCTCGTTTTCAGCCAGTTCGTCTCCATGCTGAAGATCATCCGCGAGGCGCTCGACACGCGCGGGCTGACCTACTGCTATCTCGACGGCCAGACACACGACCGCATGGAACAGGTTCACCGCTTCAACCAGAACCCATCCATTCCGCTTTTCCTGATCAGCCTGAAGGCGGGAGGCACGGGACTGAATCTGACCGGCGCCGACATGGTCGTCCACTTTGACCCGTGGTGGAACCCTGCCGTCGAGGACCAGGCCACGGATCGCGCCCACCGCATCGGACAGAAAAAGACGGTCTACAGCATCAAGCTCATCGCCGAACACACCATCGAGGAAAAAGTGCTCGCCATGCAGAAGAAGAAGCAGGCGGTCATCAACGCGACGATCGGAACGACCGACGACGCCTTTCTCAACACCCTCTCGTGGGATGACGTGCAGTCCCTGCTGGAGGGATAATCCCACGCTGCACCTCTTTATTGGAATCCCCTATGATCGCACAGCCTCCTGTCACAGCGAATGCCCACACACACACGCCAACCCCCGTCCCCCCCCTCGGCGAGAAGTTGGACACCTTGATCGCCGGGCTGCCCCCAGATGGTGTGACGCTGGCCACGATTCTGGATTCTGTTGGGCAGGATGGTTTTCTCTTGCTCACGGTCTTTTTGACGCTTATCTTTCTGGTCCCCGTCTCCATCCCGGGCGTCAGCACGGTTTTCGGGTTTGCGATCCTGATGATCGGCGTCAGCCGTCTTTTCAACTGTCCCGTGTGGATGCCAAGCCGCCTCGCACACCGCGTCTTGCCCGCAGATAAACTGCGCGTGGCGTTCATTCAAGGCAGCAAATGGGTGCGTCGCCTCGAACGCGTGAGCCGCCCGCATCGCCTCAATGGACTGGTCGCGTCTCACTCGGCGACGTTTCTTAACAACGGCGCCCTGATTCTGGGAGCTGCGCTGCTCATGGCGCCCTTCGGTCTGATCCCCTTCAGCAACACCTTCCCAGCCCTAGCTATCCTGTTTCTCGCCGTTGGGCTCATGCAAAAAGACGGCCTTTGCATTCTCATTGGCCATTGCGCCAACCTGCTCACGATCCTTTATTTCACCCTACTGACGGTCGGCGGTGTCGCGGCCATTCTCGAGGCTGTGCGACGTCTCTTCGCCCGGGCCTAATTCAGCCACAAGCAAACAGCGCCACACGTTCGCCTACCCACAACTGATCGATGTTCATTTTCAATTGCTTAGGTCGTGTCACTGGTGATACTATCGACGCGAATAAACACGCACTCACACGATCACCATCCACGCGCTCCAAGCGAATACGTGTGGGCTGTTGTTCTTGCCACCCGGAGGTCAGAGTCCTTCGGCAACCCGACAGGAGAGGCGCATCATGAGAACAGGTATCTTGGCTGCGGCCATGGCTGCGGGATGTGTCGCGATCACGGCCGTCTCACAGTCCATTCCTGACAAAGCTGTTGAAATCCAGAATCCGGCCTGGACGATGACCTATGGGGCCGAGGTTCGTTTTCGATTCGACGATTTCGTTCAGGTGCCCGGAAGGTGGAATGCCCGACCCAGCAAGGACGTGGTCTACACGCGCACACGGACGCGGGGTTGGATGGAAGCAGCCTACGGCGATTGCGCGCTGTATCTTCGTGCGGCGAACGAGTGGAGGCATTATTTTGTAAGTCCCAGCGCCAAGGATCCCAATAGCTATCACTGGGCCGATGAGGCGTATGTGGACAATCTGTATCTGACCCTCTCAGGTTTGGATCTAATGGACCATGACACCCAGCTTCGCATCGGACGGCAGGATTTGAAGTTCGGAGCGGGACGAGTGTTTGCGGATGCAACACCGGGTGACGGATCACGTTCATTTTTCGCCGATGCCATCCGAGCGACGATCAAGACCGCCGAGAAATCGAGGATCGACCTGTTTTATGCCTATCTGCACACGGAGAACGAACTGACCCTCGGCGATCAAGACAGGCTCTTGACGCAATGGGGCGTTGAACAGGCCGTGGGCGCGTATTATGTCAATGGGGAAAACAAGCAGGTGCCGTTTAAAGCGTATTATGTCGGCGTGTTTGGCCAGACGGCGATGGACCGGCTGAACACCTGTGGCATGCGGGTGCTGCCCGCCTTCGGCGATCACGTGAAGGGCGAACTGGAGACCGCCTATCAGTTTGGCGAGTGGCAATCCGAACGCAATATCTCGGCCTACATGGTTTATGGCGGAGTCACGGGTGATCTGGCCTCGCAACACCCCTGTAAACCCTATGCGGGCGCGGCCGTCTATCTGCTGTCGGGTGATGATGGCCAGGGCGACGACTCGGCATGGAAGCCGGCGCTGGCGCGCGGCGACACGCAGATGAGCGAGCTGATTTACCGGTCCCGCCCCGAGCAGTGGTCCAATCTGATCTTTCCGCATGTCGAGCTGGGCATCGCCATGTCCAAGGACCACAAGGCGCGCCTGCTCACGGGCATGCTGTATTACGACGAGAAGCCTGTGGGCGCGACATCCCGCGAGCAGGGGTTCTTCACGATGCTGCGCTATGACTTCCCGCTGGTCAAAAACCTGTTTGGCACGCGCGGCGAGATCAAGGGCGCGCTTTTGGGCGAGGCGCTCATACCGGGAGACCTGTACACACAGAACGATGAGACCGCCTATTGCTTCCGCTTTGAATTGAATGCGGCGTACTAACGGCTGGGGCGCCTGCACACGACCGAGGTCATGCAAGCGCCTTTTCGGTTTGCGGCGCGCAACACACGCCTGCACGCGCAGACGGAAAGGAGAAGGTAGCGATGAGACCAGGAATATGGGAAGTGGTGATCATAGTGCTTGCCGTGATCATTCTGTTTGGCGCCAGACGATTGCCGGAGTTGGCCCGGGCGCTGGGCTCCAGCATTGCCGAATTCAAGAAGGCTAGGAAAGAAGCCGAAGCCCAGAAGCCCACTGATAGGTCCGGCCCCGCCTGCTGAAGGCCTTCGGGAACCGATCCTGAGTGGTTATGCAGGCTTATTCGGGGATCTGTGCCATGATTGACGCGATGCCGCTCTCCTTTCTGCCCGCATCGGTGGGCTTCTTGGAAGTCGTGTTGGTGCTCGCCGTGGCGTTGGTGCTGTTTGGCCCAAAGCGCTTGCCGGAGGCCTCCCGGAAACTGGCACTCGTGCTAAACAGGCTGCGGCAGGCGATGAATGAGTTCAAAGAGCAGCTCAGGGCGCTGGAAGAGGAATCACCCCCTGAACAAAATCCGGAAATCCGGCGATCCGAAATTCAGGAGGGAGTGTCTGATGAAAGGTCTTCGGACTCTCGATCCGCTGATTAAGCCGTTTTTGGACCATCTGCAGGATCTACGGCTGGCGTTGATCCAGGCGGCGGCATTGCTGGCCATTGGCGTGGTGGCGGCGATTCCGCTGGCACCCTGGATGCTGGCTTGGCTCCGGGATCCGTATGTTCGGGGAGGTTTGGCCAACGTGGTTGCCTTGCGCGTGACACAGGTAGGGGGCGGCTTTAATATCATGACGCAGGTGGTCTGCTGGTCGGGCCTGATTTTCAGCCTGCCGTTTATAGTGATGGTGGCCGGTCGCTTCGTTTTTCCTGGACTAACCGAGCGGGAGCGCCGGTTTGTCTGTCTGGGCGGTGGCGCGTCCATTGGGCTGTTCATCATCGGGGTTTGGATGGCGCATCGTTGGACCCTGCCGGTGGCCTTTCAGATGATGCGGCAGATCGAGGTCTGGATGGGCACCCCGGCCGAATTCTGGGAGACGGGAAACTACGTCTCGTTTGCAAGCAAGCTGCTGCTGGCGTTTGGTGTCGCGTTTCAGTTTCCCATGGTTGTGTTTATGCTGGGCGCCTTGGGAATCGTGAGTTCAGCCCAGCTTCGCGACAGGCGGCGGCAGGTGATCGTGTTGCTCTTGGTGGTGGCGATGCTGATGACGCCGCCAGATCCCTTTTCCCAGGTGCTGATGGCCGCCCCGTTGATGGTGTTTTACGAGGCCGTCATCTGGCTGGTCTGGTTGCGCGAAAACCGCATCCGGGCTGACAAGCCGTGTCCGGCCCATCGGTAGATCCCGTATCCCCCGGACGGTTGGAGCACCTGCAGGATCTCACGCATCAATGCGTGTTGCATGAGCATTTCACCGAGGTATAGCGGCCGTGGCGCTGCAGCGGGGATCCAGCGCCAGCATCCTGAGCATCAGGCCGTTGCGCTCATCCTGATTCATGAAGACAACGCTTGCCAAATCGCGCAGCGCCCGCATCGCATCAAAATACTCCGGGTCCTTCTCAAGGGCTTTCTTGAAGTAGTCGGCGGCTTCGCTCTTGCGCTCCTGCGCCTCCCGAAGCAGGCCCATCAGATAGTAAACCTGCGGACGGACCGGTTCCTTGCCATCGCCAGCAGACCGAACCGCGCAACCGGATGCAGTGGCCTGAGGCTCGAAGCATGCAACGAGACTGGACGATTCATGGCTACGTCTCCCTCTGGCTTGTTGTGAGTCGTGATCCGAACGCGCATGTCTATCATTTCGGCAGCACAAACCGCGGGTACACCTTCTCGGGAGCCGACGTCCGTTCAAAGCCATCCAAGCCAGGGGCTAATTGTAGCCTGTAGCGCGGCCCGCTACCCTTGTCGTCGTCATGGAAGACGAGATTCATTCCAAACTCCATTCCGGGTGCCAGCCCGAGGTCGGCCAGCGGCAACCGCAGTTCGTAGGAGGTAGCCGTCGACTCACGCGTGACACCGAAACCGGCATTCTTCGGCAGGCTGGTGGTGCCTTCCGCTTGATAGAGCTGGGGGCCATCCTGGGTCTGCGCCAGTCCCAGATTCCAATGAACGTTCTTGGTGACGATCCCCACCTGCATCACGTCTCCTCTGAAGATCTCATCACCGGTACTCGAATTGAGGTGCGTGTCATCGGTGACCACCGCCGCGAGGTACAGCGCGTTGCTGTCACAACCGAGGTACACCTTGGCGCCGAGGTCGTCGTAGCCGTTCCAGTCGATGGATCCATCGGCCCCTTTCTTGGCCCGGCGCTCTGTCGGGAAGATATCGTCCGGCCCGTCAAGCGAAAGAGCCTCCATCCCCCACTCGCCATCCGCCAGCATTCCGTTCAGCCGGACGGGGTTCTCGATGCTCACGATGACGCGCGGCGCATTCGCCGAACGGGGCGCGATGTCCCCGATGGGTCTCAGCAGCTTCGCCGATCCGCTCCCCATGTTGTGATACCGACTGTCGTTGAACATGGGGCCATCGGTGATGTCACCCTCGATCGTCACAAACCCGACGTAACCGGTGTAGACGCTGATAGGGGCGGTAAGCTCCCCGATGGAGGGTGGGTTAACGTCCTGCTTGAACGTGCCGTCTTTCTGCACGGAGCCAGTCGCTATTTGCCGCTCAGCCGGCTTGCCGGTCGCCACGTCGATCAGCGTGGGCTTCCCTCCAGACAGGCACAACAGCACCGGGACATCTGGGGCGGTGGCGGCTGCAGAAATGGCGATGCTATTGGTTGCGGACGGAGGGGGCGGCGGCGGCGGCATCAACACGGCAACCGGCTCGTACCTCAGAAACCGCGTGTCCACCTGCGTCTGCCAGACCACGTCGCCCGTGCGTCTGTTCAGCGCCATCAGGCGGCCGTCGCTGCAGCCGAACACGACCAGATTGGGCTCCATCACCACCGGGCAGCGGCAGAACTCGCTGCCCAGCTCGCGGGACCAGAGCACCGTGCCGTCCACGCTCCGAACCGCCCGGGCGACGCCTTTCTGGTCGGCCATGTACACCACCCCGCCACTCACGGCCGGCGTGGACTCCGTGTTCGTCGCCACCGGCACCTTCCACAGCTCGTGTCCGCTGGTCATCTCGATGGCGTGCAGCCAGCCGGCCGATGTGATCACAAACAGATTGGCGCCTTCCAGCGCCACCGACCCATAAACCGCGCCGGACAGCTTCGTTTCGCCGAGGATCGCACCACTGGCAATGTCCAGCGTGTAGAGCGTGCCTGCGTCGGTTGCCATGTACACGTCCATCCCGTTCACGGCCGGGCTTCCCGTGAGCCGCTCGCCAATCACGGTGGACCAGAACGCCCGCCCGGATGTCGGGTCGATGCACCAGAGCTTGCCGTCGCTGCCGGGCTTCAGCAACGCCCCCCCTGACAAGGTGACGACCGGTCCGAATCCCATGCCTCCGGTGCGGAAGGTGTCCGCCGGCGCGTCCAACGACGGGACATCGAGCGGGTACCGCTGGTTGAAACCCAGGGAACGAGACAGGTACAGGGTCCTGTCCGACATCATGATCTGCGACACGGGCGTTGCCCAGCGTGGCACGGAGCTCGATCCGCCGACCGATCTAGACTCGTATCCGGACGCCAGCGACAAGCGCCGCCTGTCGACGCGCGCAAACGACCCCATGTACGTGCTCTGCGCCGCCGCGTCAGAGACGCCTTCCTTCTCCCCGCCCGACAGCGGTCCATACACTTCCAGCTCCGTCACCGTCTGCTCGCGCGGCAGCCTGTTCACCAGGGTCACACGGACCTCGTCGGCCCGGCGCGCGGGGAACGTGATCAGTCGGAACAGGCTCCTGTTGTTCCGAACTGCGGCCACCCGCACAACCTTCTTCTGCATCATGTCCGACACGAACACGTCAAAGTGCCGCGGGATATTGGCCGCGTCATACTCGTTGAAATAAACCGCCACCATCGAGACCCATCGGGGATTCTTGATCCCCATCGAAATCTGCGTGTCGCTGTTCTCCAGATAGGACCAGTGCCACTGGCTGCTGATGTCGTTGAGTCGGCCATTCTGGAGGAAGGCGTCAACCACCAAAGAATCGGCGATCTGCTGGGGCCGCTGCGACAAGATGACGTTCGGTATCTGCTCGCTCAACACGCCCAACGGGTTGTACTCCTTGAGGAACAGCGGGTTTTTCAGAATGACCGGCTCAATGTCGTACAGCGGCGGATACAGCATGTGGTTGACGCTGGGGAAGCGGATACGGCGCAAGCTCACGCCATCCACCAGCGCATCACCGCCCTGCCCTTGGAATCCCACACGCAGCGCCTTGGGATCGGATCCGCTCTTAAACACAATCCGGGCGAACGCCCAATCCGGGCCGCATTCCAGAACGCGCACCACGCTGTCCGGGTGCCGGTTCTCCGACTCCGCGCCAGCCAAGAGTCGCACGGCATGCTCCGGCGTCGCCCGCCGATGGAAGAACTCCAGCACCCATGTGAAATGATCCCCAATCAACCCCTCGACCTGCTGCTGCACCGGCGCGTTGCCGACCTTCAGGCAGCGCTTGCTCTGGTAACCACCGTCGACATAAGAGACCACGGCTTGCGTATCAACGTTCGTATCCACCCGCCATCCGCCAGCCCCCTCGCAATCGCCGTTTTCCAACCGACAGCGATCGAGGGTGACCCGTTTGTCAAGCTCGCCGGGCTCATCCGAGACCTGTTTGAAAAGCTTGTCGGAGAAGTCCGGGATGGTCTCGTCCACGTTCGGGAATGCCGTCTTCTGGAGACTCTGGTTGTGCGGTGCAAGCGACGTGGACCACAACAACTGGGCGCTCAAGTCGCAGCACATCACGGAACCGCGGAGCCCGCCGACAAGGAAAGACTTCGAATCCGGCGTGAACGTCACAGAGAATCCCATCTCGGGCAACCGAATCTGACCGGTACGCTTGCCCGTCGCCACCTCGTGGACGAAGGCATTCCAGTACTCATCGAGCAGAACAACGGTCGCCCCATCGGGGCTGATCTGAGCAAAGGTCGGCGTCCACGGGAACGGGCCCATTCGCGAAATCTCCGTGTCCCCGCGCACCAGACGGAAATCCTTACCGTCCGGAATCAAACCGCCTGCATCCCCGAGAGTGATGACCGAGCCGACGGGCGGGGCTAAATCGACCCGGACCACTTCGAGATCGCCGTCATAATGCGTCCTACCTGCGGTGGGCCCGGGTGCGCCTTTCTGCCACGACAGCGGCTTCCCGGCGCCGTAGCGTTCGGCCAATTTCCTGACGTTCGTGGTATCGGTCAGGTCACGCAGGATCAGGATTCCGTCCTCGAACGCCGCGACCCGCGTGCCATCCGGGCTGCACACGAACTCGCCCAGTTCCCGGTAGCTCACATTCCCATCCGCATCGGTCTTGGCTTCGCCTCGCCACTCCGCCACGAGGTTTCCGTTCTTGTCCAGCGCACGCATGGTCTCCAGCAGCGGTTCGTAGTAGACGATCATCTGTTTCCCGGGAACGTAGGCATACCGGAAGAGCGTTGCGTACAAAGGTCCTCCCGTGCCCAACCCATGTTTCAAGAGGTCCTGTGTATGAACCTCCCGGTAGGTTGGCCCCTTGTGCGATACGCCCGGGTCCAGGGTCAATCGCATCTGAGAGAGGGGTACGCCATCCAGCGCCACCTGGTAGAGGCGGCTGCCGTAGCTCGTGAACACCACGACACGGTCGGTGTCCACGTCCAACCGGCACGCGCCCATTTCCGGCAGGCGCCGGGAGAACCGCAGGTTTCCCTTGGTATCCAGCGAGTAGAGGTTGTCGCCGTGTCCCCACGTGATCACGTAGAGGTTGCCGGCTGCGTCGAACTTCATGTCGATGATATACTCGTTATTGCCCATGAAATGTGTGGCCGCTGTCTGGGCCGCTGTCTCCCGCCCTTCCTTCGTGACCGGCTGACCGTAAGACGCCGACTTTGACGCGGCCTCGACGGCGCGGGGCAGTCCCGTCAGCGCAGGATCGTCCAAAATCCGGCTCACGGCGCGGCGCACGCCCGCGTTGTCGTTGGCCACAAGCAGAAGCGTGTCGTATTTCCAATGCAAGCCGCGGGACGCCACTTGGAGCGTCGGCTGGACTGGCAAGCCGAGCGAACCGATGGGGCGCTCCGTCACAAACCCCTTCTCCGTCAGCGTATTCAGCAATGTCGACCCGTGCGACGCGCTCACGATGATCAACGGGCTATCCACCACCGACCGAGGTTCGATGATGCCGCCATCGGTTCCGCCATGGCCCCCGGCCCAGTAGTGGAATCCGTCCGCACAGGGATCCGCAGAGTTGCCCGAATCGCCGGAGGCCAGACGCCAGACTCGATTCTCGGGCATCAGGGTCACCCTCATCCCCTTCGCCCCAAGACCGGCGATCAGGCGGTCCACCTCAGCCTTCGAACCCTCAAGGCCGCGCCCCAGAACGAGCAGGGCGTTGGTGTTGGATTTCAGGAACCGCGCGATCTCAGCGGGATACGGCACATGCGGAGCCACCGCGTCATCAAGGTGGAGCACACCCTCATTCCCGGCCGGAGTCTCGATCGGGATGCGGCAGGAGATCCCGGAGATGTTCTCGATCACTTCCACCGACATCTCGGGATCACGGCCTGAAGTCAAGGGAACATCCAGCTCCAGTTCACCCTTGGAATGAAGCGCTCGGTAGATGGAATACACAGCCTGTCCTTTTCCGTTGAGGAGGCGGATGCGCGCCGGAAAGACACCGGACAGGACCTTCCCGGACTCGCCGATCAGCGTGCCACTCAACAGCAGCGAGGATCCCGCAGTATCGCGCCGTGCCGCGACCCGGAGGGCCGCGATTTTCTCGGGCACGAACGCCGCCATCGCACCCTGCACGCGGGTCCTGTCCAGCACCAGCGAGCGCTCCTGGCTATTCGTCGTCTGGGCGAGCGGCAGCTCGGTCCGCGCTAACAGGTCGTAGGCGACTTCTCCCCTCCGGGCCGGGACCGTGAGCGGCATGCGCACCGGCTTGGACATGATATCGCGACAGGTCTGACCATAGTCTGGATCATCGTAGTTGGCCATAATGAGATACTGGATGTCGCCCCCGTCGCGCCAGTTGGGGCCCATTGCAAACGGGCCGCGCGCCGTAGGTTCAACACCCCACTCCACCATCTTGGGGCGAAGATAATCCGTGCAGGCTTGGGTCAAATCAAACACCTTGGCTAGCTCTGCGTCATAGCCGGCCACATTGAAACCCGGCCCCAGATAATAGTTCATCAGGTCAAAGTCCTGCATCTTGGTGACCCCCGTAATCTGGGTGTCGAGCGTGCTGTCGCGCTCCACGACGACTTTGCAGCCCCGTTTGATTGCCGCGCGAAGCTGATCCAGCGCGCTGGCGGTCAACTCGCCGGGGAACCGGATGCCGGGGACGAAGATCACCTGATAGCCGTCGAGAGGCTGCTCCATGTCGCCTTCACGCAGGAAGACCGCCGGGTACCCCAGACGCCAACAGGAAATCCACAGTTCCTCAATCTGGTTGGCGGTGCGGATCGACTTAAACTCGCTCATCGAGAGCTGGGCCAGGGTATTGACAATGCCGACCTTCAGATAACCCGGCTTCGTGGCGCGCGAATACACCTCCCCGTACGGGGCCAAGATCTCTTGATTCAGCCACCGGATCGTCTCTTTGCTCTTAATCATGTTGGGATTCGGCGCATCCGCGAAGGTCTCGTGCATGTGGAACGTGGAGATGCCGTCCGCACCCTGCGCCAGCATGGCAAAAGCCATCTGCCGCTGCAACTGGCCGTCCGACAGCGTCCGCGCGTCCGCATTCATCGAGATATTGGCCCACACGAGCCGCTTGCCGCCGACGGGCGATTCCCGCAGCAATGGAATCATGATCGGCGCATGTGCCCAGTGGCCGATGGTGGGACCGTCGTGATAATGTTGGCTAGTGGCGATATCGAGATTCTCGAACACGTTGGGATGGTATCCGTTGTCGAAATCGGCAGCGGAACAGATCGCGCCGTAGCCGTTCTGCACGAACATGAAGCTACAATGATACGTGCCCATCCGGGCTCGGGGCAGCAGCTCGCGGCCGGCCGAGGCCAGGCGCGTGTTGAAATCGCCCCATCCGTTCATCTCCCACTTGCGCAGTTCAAGAAACCGCTCCATGGCCAGGGGGTCCCACGTGTCCGGTGCGGTCTTCAACTTCGACACGTTCCGGCTGCCTGCCGCGCGAATCTGGTTCGGCGTCACGTTGGTGAAAGTCTGCCTCGCCCGCATCAATCGCCACGATGGGAAGAAGTTATCGTGCTTCTTTGGAACGCCCACCAGGCCGCGCTCGTACGATTCCTCATAAAGGTACTGGCCATCATACGCAGGCGAGTGGCGCATGGACGTCACTTCGCGCCGGATCCACCGCTCGCCCGCATTGATGTAGGCGTCAATATACCGCGGGATCTCGTTATCCCCCGCCCCGTGCAGAACGTCGCCATACTCCAGGCCATACCGCACGCAGGCATTCAGAATTTGGTCCCGCCCCGATGGCAGGTAGATCGCATCCGGCGGCATCAGCCGTTCATCGGCCTCGGAAATGACTGAACGCATCTCGCCACGCCGGTTGTGGTGATCGCTGCTATAGGTGTGGTAGTCGAATCGATTGTACCCCAGCTCATCCAGCGATGCCATGGCCCGGTCGATATCGACGGGGTTCTCCCCATTCTGCGACCCCAGTATGGCGTAGGTCTGGTGTGTGTACTTCGAGGTCTTGATCATTCGGAACAGGCTTTCGCGCGGCGCGGCCATGTCAAACCGGAACGGATAACACGCCACGCCCGGCGGCAGATTCGTCATCGTCAGCTCATAACGACCGGGCAGTAGGCGGCGGGTGATGCTGTCGGGGATGCTCAGGGCTCCGCTATGCCACCTGCCGCCCGGATCCTCCATCGTCAGGCGGTCCTCGCGGCCATCGGGATGCGTCAGGACCACCGTCCGACTTCCGGCCGGACGCGCGCCGCGAGATCGGAGCACGGCCTGCAGGCGGATCGTCTCCCCAGCAACAAAGGCGTCACGTCCTTTGTTGCTGACAAAGCAGGCGGTCCCGTCCTGTTTCGGCTCGATCACGCAGCAGGCGAACTCGGCCATCAGCGGGGAGAGTGTGCCAGCATCCTCCGGGCCAAACAGCATCACCCGGAAGATGTAAAACCCGTAAGGGATGTCCGGCGTCTTGAACGTCAGTGTGTCGCCTTCCCAGGACTGCGCGGGGAAAAAGGTCCAGGACCGGCTCGTGAAGTGAAGCGGATCGTACGGCGAATACGCCATCCGCACTTCGGGACGCCTCGGCTCTCCGGCAGCCAGCGGGGCAAACACGCCGGGGAAAACCACGTCCAGGATGCGGCGGTTCACGCGCTGGACCGCATCGTCGCTCAGCGTGGCCATCTGCGCCGCCTCGGCGCGGAGCGCCTCATCCGCCTTGAGATCGGCCAACGCCGCCGCGCTGAAGAACGTCCTGTCATTGATCAGACTGTTGAGACGGGAGAAGACCGAAAGTCCGCTCTGGAGGATGTTAGCCCGGTTCGTGGCATTCGCCGACGCCAGCCACTGGTCCAAGGTGTCGGCATCGGCGGCCTCCGTGGTCGTCAGCACGTACTGGCAGACACGCCGAATCTGGGCCGTCAGCGGATCGTCCTTCGCCAGAGGACTGTTCGTTGCTTTCGCCTTCCGCAGAGCCGCGATCAAGGCGCCCGGATTCTGGAGGGCGTCCAGCTTCAGGGCCGCGAAGTTCTCTTTGAACTGCAGACGCACCACAGCGGGAGTGCCGCGCTCGAAGGTGCAGATTCCGGATTCCAAAGCCATCATCCGGACGGCCATGGGATCCCGTGTGTTTTCCGCGACCATGAACTTGTTCGGGTAGCGATCGAGGTCTCCAGACAATGTCAGCCCGAACGAGGATGAGAGCCCCTCCACGGCCGCGCTGAAGACCGGTTCACCCAGGGTTGGCCCCACGCGAATGCGCGCGGGGGTTCCATCCGTCCGGGGAACGGGAACCCCTCCAAAATTCGCTCCCAGCCCGGTCTTGGTATTCACCCAGGCGGAATAAGACAGGTACGAGACCAGAAGCCGCGATCCCTCGGCCTTGACCGCCGCATTCGTCTTCCCATGTAGCTCGATGGTCCCGCCAGGCAGCACCCGAAAGGCCTGCGATCCCGGTTGAAGCAGATAAGCCTGCGCGTTGGTGTTGGCAGGCAGATAGAGCCGCAACGGGCAGAAATCACGAAAGTACCAAAGCGTATTCTTCGTAAACGCTTCATCGACCCGGTTGCTGGCGGCGTTGAACCCGGGCAGGGTCTCATACACGTTCAACTTCCGGCCAAGCAGCCGGTTTTCGGGGGGGCCCGACTTGTCGGCATCCACGTTCATGATTTCGATCCGGTAAGCCTTCAAAGTCACCGTCCGGCCCTCGATGGTGATATCCGGGTCCGTCGACGAGATCTTCCCGTCTTTGTCGATCGTGAATACGTGGTGCCCCGGATCGATGACATGATCGCCCACGCCCAGCCGACCCGGTTCGAATTCCAGCTCGGACGTCCGTCGGGTGAAGACGCCCTTGTAGTAGCGCTCGAAGGTGTTCGTGCCATTGACGCGCGCTCCCGCCACCCACAGCGTCGCATCCTCTCCCAGGGACTTTGCCGACTGAGTCTGCCGGAGGATCGTGACGACGTTGGGATCCTCGACCGATGCCAGCGACTCGAGGTCGCTGATCAGGCGATCAGGCATATCCGCCGCCACGATCCGCACGACGATGTTGGATTGTGACACCGCCTGCGACACCGCCACACCCGCCGCCAGCAAAACGACCGTCAGGGTCATCCATTTCAAAACCATTGATTGCTTCATTGTCATAGTCCTTCGCTCGGCCAACGCCAGTCACGCCCACCGCACTCCATCGCTTGGTCCAGGCCACCTCCTGCACGCGCCACACGCCTGCCCACCAGAGCCTTTGTCGAGTGCGGGGCACCCGACACGCCCCTAGTGCGTCAGCGTATACATCAACCAGTTGATGCTGAACTGATAAACGAGATCGCGCACCCTGAACCCGCCTTCATCCAAATAGCCATGAGCGCCCTCCCCCATCGGATTCAGCGCCGTCGGTGGCGTGGAAATTTCCCAGAAGCAGCCATAGTCGTTCGGGGAGAAGATGATTGCCGGGCGTCCACGGACGTATGCGGCCTGAAGCGGACGACAGAACTGTTCCTTGCCGACTTGCGGCACCCCGTCAAAGGGGTAAACCATGTTGTAAAGGTCAAAGAACTCGGGCGTCGTCCGCAGCATCTGCTTCATCTCGGAACCGGGCGCGATCCGCTGGACGTTCTGCGGCACGGAATCCATGAACGGGCCGCATCCGGTGCAATCGTCGAGCCACAACGTGCCGCCGCGCTCCAGGTATTTCTTCAGGTTCTCCACCTCCTCGTCCGTGAAGCTGAACGGGAAGTGGCTGGTGAAGTAGATGATCGGGTAATTGAAGATCTCTGGGCTGGTGATCTCCAGTCCCGCATTGTCGACGTAGCTCGGAAACTGACCGTCGGTGCGAAGCGAAAGCTGGTAAAACAAGTAAGGCAGCGCCGTGGGATCGTTACCCCAGTCGGACGGGCATTTTGGAATCAGCCGCCGAATCGTCACCTTGCCGCGCCGGTCGATCAAATCATCACCTTTTGCCATCTTCGTGCTGCCGTCATATACGCTCAAAGCCTTCGACACACCCTTGTTCAGCCAGCCCGAATCGGCCGCCGCGCAAGTGAACGGCACCGCCAATAGGATCGTTGCGGAGACCGCCGCAAAAAGCCCCTTATCCATGAGTCGGAGCGTGATCATAGCCATACCCTCCTCTCCTTAACCATCGCTTACACGCGCCATCACTCCATCACTTCTGCGCGTCCTTCACCGTCAGAACCGGATCCACCCAGTTGGCCACGTCGTTCTCCAATCCGTCGCCCCCATCTTCTATCAGCAGCAACAAGCGCTCGGCATCCTCCATCCCCTCCACAGACAGGGTTTTGGACAGGGTCATCCCCGTCATCAAACCCGACTTGCCGGTCTTGCCCTTCTCCTTGCCGTCAACCAAGATCCTGAACACGACCGAGCCCCTGCCCTTCGTCATCGCATCGATACCAACCGTCACGTCAAACCGCGAGAACTGCTTGTTGAGGGGGTATTCCAATGCCGTTTCCCCCATGCATCCGATCCCGGTGGCATAGGTCTGTCTGCCCAGCGTGAGACGTCCGCCCGAGGCGTTCCGGAATGCTTGGACAGGGACGCCTGAATCGAGGCACGCCAGCGGCCCGCATGCGGTGAGATCCACACGGCCATTCTGAATGCGCGTCAGCCGGAAGCCGCCCACCGCCAATGGGGCCTGGTGGCGCAAAACGACTTCGTTGCGGCCCGCTTGGCAGCCCCGCAGCACAAACGCCGAACGCCGCAAGCCGGAGGCATAGACCTGATCAATGGTGTTGGACGACGCCAGACCCATCATCGGTGCCAGATTGTTGGTGTGCTCGCCCCCCCCGTTGAGTGTGACCCGCATCGTCCGGTTCGTGTCACCCGCTGCGTCCAAGTGCCAGAGCATGCTCATCAGCACATCACCGGACTGGTCAAGCGTGAACGCAAACCGCTCTTCTTTGACGCTCTTAAGAAACCCTTCGTTGACTCGTTCGCCCGCAAAGAGCCGGCCTTTATGGCGTTCCGTCGTATCCCCCCCAACAGCCGTGTACTCAGCCGCACGCCGCCCCCACGCCTCGGCCGGGAAGAAGTCGAGGACCAGATCGTAAGATGTGTCGGATTCCTGAGGCCTCAGATTCCGCAATTCGTGCGCCACCCGGTCCAGCGGCACGGAGGCAAATCGCAGGAACAGAGGGAGCGCCCCTACCGGCAGCGTTTTGCCCAGTGTCACCGGCACCCCAAACGCATCGACCGCCTTGACCGTCGCCCATTCCGCAGGCAACTGATAGCTCTTTGCGCCGCGCACGCGCCACACCACCGCGCAAATGTTCCCGTCCTGCTGTTTGAACAGATAGGCACGGTTGGCCTGCGGATCGTGATCCGCCAGACCAGTTCGCTGCTGGAAATCGAGTTCGGCCAGCATCTTCCGGGTCTCGATGAGCCCAAAATACGCGGGCTTGGGCACAAAGAACGGCCGCTGGCTTTGGATCGCAGTGTTCCCATACACCGGATGGAACAACAGCCCAAATCCGTCTTGGGTTCCATACGCATTCACACTGACAAACTGGTGCGGAAGCGCGCCAGCCGCATGCAACAGGATGGCGGCCCGGACATGGTAAGCCGCCTGGTCCAGCAAGGCAAACTGCTCATCCGTGACCCAGTCCATGTCCGCGATCAACGCCTTGCGGCCCGTGGCCGTCAGCTTCAGTTGGGCGTCCAAGTCCTCCAGAAAATCCTCCATCTGGACCTCCTCGGCCGACACAGTGCCCGGATTCACACGCACTTCGAACTGATCGAACGGCAAGGTGGCGGGATCCAGCATGTTGGTGTTGGCCAGATAGCCCAGCACACGTTCAAAACTGAATCCGCCAGCAATGATGCAGGCGTTTGTATTATACTGCTTGATCCACCGATGGAAAATCTCGAACATCTTCCGGTACTTGTCCTGCGGCAGATAGACCGGGTTCGGGTCCGGTATATCCGGGCTCTGCCAGAAGACCCATTTGGCAGACTCCCGGGCATGCTCCCGGCCAACATTCCGCATGAACGCATTCCAGTCCGCCAAGCGTACAGGCGCCTGCATGTAGCTGCCGACATCACGGGTATACGTGCCATCGTCAACCACCGGCTGCTTCTCCGGGCCGGCCCAGTCGGCGGCATACCCGACAATCGGAACCACCTGATACTGGTTTCCCTCGGATGCGGACGCCGCGTTGCGGCGGAACCAGCCGTGATGATACAGGTCTGGAACGGGCTCGGCGGTATCCCAATCCAGCGCGATCCGCTTCTCCGTCAGCCCGAGATCGCCGTTCAGGCTCCTGAGATCGGCAAGCCGGGTCATGATGGCCTCGCCAAAAAAACGCTTACGGTCCGGAGCCTGGACATCAACCTCCAAGACCCGGTCGAAAGGCAATCCTTCCACGCGCACCCGATAAAACCCCTCGCGCAGCGTTTCCACCAGCGTTACCGTCTCTCGGGCACCGGGGGGCAACGTCCTCTTGATCACACCCTCGTGAGCGACCATTCCCACCGACGTGATCACTCGGAAGCGGGCATCAACCGACATCGGCTCCGCTGAAATACTGCCCAGCGTCATCTTCAGTGGTTGCCCCGGAACGAGCAGCATCGTCTCGTCCGGATAGTCCAGTTCGGCGACCAGTTCCTGCTTCGCCGACAAATGCGTGCTAACCGTGACCTGATCCACCCGGATCGCAGCAGGCC
>VGWG01000045.1 GCA_016873675.1 Lentisphaerota bacterium
TCCCCATGTACATCGACATCGTTCCGAATCGCTCGTCCCCGCCCGCCGTGTTGCTGCGCGCAGACCACCGCGCGGGCGGGCGCACCATCAAGCGGACCTTGGCCAATCTGTCCGCACTGCCGCCGGAGGCGGTGGTCGCGCTGCGGGCGGCGCTCAAGGGCGAACGCCTGGTGGGTGCGGCGGACTATTTCGTCGTCGAAAAGTCCCTGCCCTGCGGACATGTCCGCGCCGTGCAAGGAACCATGGAGCGGCTGGCCATGACGGAGTTGATCGCCTCCAAGCCTTGCCGGGAACGCGACCTGGTGCTGGCCATGGTCGCACAGCGCGTGTTGCGGCCCGACTCCAAACTGGCCACGGTGGCGCGGTTCGCCGACACGACCCTTGCCGCCGACTTCGGCGTGCAGGATGCCAACGAGGACGACCTGTACGCGGCCATGGACTGGGTGTTGACGCGCCAGCCGTTCATCGAGAAGAAACTGGCGCAGCGGCATCTGAGCGCCGGCGGCCGTGTCTTCTACGACCTGTCGAGCAGTTCCTACTACGGTTCGCATTGTCCGCTGGCGGCACGGTGCCACAACCGCGACGGGCTGAAACTGCCAGCCATAGCCTACGGTCTGCTGACTGACGACGGCGGCCGGCCGGTGGCCATTTCCGTCTACCCCGGCAATACGGGCGATCCGACAACGGTTCCCGATCAGGTCGACGCCATGCGCAAGCGCTTCGGCATCGGCCGCTTTGTATTGGTGGGCGACCGTGGCATGCTGACGTCTGCGCAGATCGAGAAACTGCGTAACCTGGACGGGTGCGGCTGGATCTCGTGTCTGCGTAGCGGGGACATCCGCAAACTGCTTGAATCGCGCGGGCAAACCGATGCGCCCCTCTTCGATCAGCAGAACCTGGCGGAGATTGCGCATGCCGATTTTCCCGGCGAACGGCTGATCGCCTGCTTCAACCCGTTGCTGGCCATGGACCGGGACCGGACGCGCACCGAACTTCTGGAGGCAACGGAGAAGTGGCTGGCCAAGGTGGCCGCCCATGTGGCCCGCCGCACCGCCAAGCCTCTGAGCGCCGCACAGATCGGCCAGAAGGTCGGCCGAGGCGTCAACCGCTACAAGGTCGCCAAGCATTTTGCTCTGGAAATCGCGGACAACCTGCTGCGCTGGTCGCGCAAGGAAGATTCTATCGCCCGCGAGAAGGCGCTCGATGGAGTCTACATCATTCGCACGCCCGAGTCGGCTGACACCCTGAGCGCAGAAGACGCCGTGCGGGCGTACAAGCAACTGGGCGACGTCGAAAAGGCGTTCCGGACGCTCAAGGGCCTTGATCTGCGTATGCGCCCCATCCACCATCGCATCGAGACTCGGGTTCGCGCTCATATGTTCCTGTGCATGCTGGCGTATTACGTCGAGTGGCATATGCGTGAAGCCTTGGCGCCCCTGTTATTCGTGGAGGAGGATCTGGCGCTGGCCCGCGCGAGGCGTGACCCTGTTGCGCGGGCCATCGCGTCGGACAGCGTGCTGGCCAAGAAGCATACCAAGCACTCGCACGATGGCCTGCCGCTACGGCACTTCAACGGCCTGCTCAGCGTGTTGTCCACGCTATGTTCCAACACCTGCCGTGTCGGGGAAGGCAAGCACGCCGCTCGTTTCCAGCGCCCAACAGAGGCCACGGCGCATCAATGCGAGGCGTTTCGCCTGCTGGGCGTCAAAGCACCCTGAACACGGGTGCGATGTCCCCAGTAAGCGGAACGGGAAAGTGCGCGTCGCTTGAAGTGTATCTTGTTGCTTGACAACAAGATGAGCATGGGCAGAGCATCGCAAAGAGGCTGGAACTTCAGTTTAATGTGCACGGGGGTGATCCTGGCGTTGCCGGTTGTGCTTTCCCGGTGGGTTCGGAAGTCGCAGGCGCGGCGTTCCGCGCCCGGGAGCGTGAACGCCGGCGCCGCATGGGTGGTCGGGTTGACTCAAGCGCTGGCCATTCTTCCCGGTATCTCCCGGTCCGGCTCCACGATCTCCGTGGGGCTGCTATGCGGGCTGGACCGCGAGACGGCCGGCCGGTTCGCGTTTCTACTATCGATTCCGATCATCCTCGGCGCGGCGCTTCATCAAGTGCTGACCACGACAGGTCATCTCGGCGTCGCGCCGGGTGCGTCGCTGGCAGGATTCCTGGCATCGGCCGTGACCGGCTATGTGGCCTTGCGCATCGTCATGCACCTGGTCCGGACCGGCGGTCTGGCCCTCTTCGCCCCCTACTGCTGGCTCATCGGGACGCTGGCGCTGATCTTCGGCTGAACCTGAACCGGAAGATAACCGCCTTGGTCGTTTCGGGCAGACAGCGCAGCCGGCCGGCGCGGCGGCAACCGCCGCCTGTTGTCAGAACGTGTAGGTGACCTTCAGGCTGTAGAGTGCTCGCTCCTTCTTCTCGTACAGGGCTGCCGCGCCATCCTCAATATCCGAGTTCACCAGCAGGGTGTACTGATATGCCGGGGTCACCGTCAGGTAAGGACAGGGGCTCCAGACGAGGGAGACGCCGAAGGTCGCGTCGTTCATGGCGGCCTTGTCTACCCCAAAATCGCTTACTGCCTTTCTTTTCGCCTGACTCGCGCCTTCCTCGCGAACCCCGGGGTTCCCCGTCCGGGCCCATTCGTCCACCTCGGACATCTTGAACTTCCACGCCCGCCCCACCTTGTGGCCGGGCATGGCCCGGTGATCAAGCCAGCGAGACACTGTATCCTTATGCGTAGGGTGTCGCAATGTTGGCGCGCCTCGGCGCCGCAATTACCGTCCTGCGACCTCCCGCTCTATGAGACCGTGGATCTGATGGATTCGGCTCAGCGACTCCGGCAGGGGGCGGTTGCTGAGGATGGAGGCGTAGGAGTCGGCCTCCCGGGGATGAAATCCGTGCAGGCCGGGCATGCGCGTGGCGCCCATGTAGCTGGGCACGATCTGGATGCCGGAGTTCATGAGGAAAATCAGGTTGCCGTACATGCGGTCGTCGAAGAAAACCCCCAGCGCCTTCAGTTCCTCGTCGGGCAGCAGCCGCCCCCGCGGATGCGATCCAAGCAGGCCGGTGAGCGCGGCGCGGGCGCGGTCGTTGAGGGTCCAGAACCGCCCCATGGTGGCGTCATAGAAGGCGACATAGTCCTTTCCGTATTCCAGCCCGAGCCGTTCGACGTCGGCAATGAGGTCGTGGCCGCCGGTGGTGTTGTGCATGCCGTGGTCGGTGAAGACGTACCAGGAGACATTCTCGTAGGACGCTTCGGCGACGGCGATCGTGGCGCGGATTTGCTCGTCGTACCAGCGGAGGAGTTCCGTGATCTCCGTTCCGGAGTTGCCGACGCGGTGCATCAGGGCGTCGAGCCGGCCCAGCGAGACATAGGCGAGGTCAATCGAGCCTGCTTTCAGTTCTCCGCGCAGATCGGTGAATCGCTGGAGGTCGGAGGTTCCGCTGGCATGAACGAAATAGGGCCGGCCCTGTTCGTCGAGGCGATTGAAGATCGTCTTGCCGCGCAGCAGTCCCTCGCGCCAGATGCTGCGCTTCTCGGAGTAGTCGAAGTACGGCAGGACGCGGAACGGCACGCTGTAGATCATGAAGTAGCCGGTGAAGCCGTGGATGCGCTTGATCCATTGACTCATCCAATAGCGCACGCGGCCCCGGTTGAAGATGGCATCCGGCAGAATCCGCAGATGCCGCAACCAGCGGTAGGGACAGGTTTCGGGCGCGTAGTAGAACGAGGACCACATGCGATGTTCGGAGGGGAGCAGGCCCGAGATGATGGAAGGGTCGCAGGCGGAGGAGTAGCCCAGGATGGTCTCCAGCTTCTTCGCGTCCTTGACCAGATCGGCCAGAAAGAAGCGGTTGCGCTGGTACACTTCCCAGCCAAACGCATCAATGAAGAAGAACAGGCCGATGGAAGACTTTCTTTTCATGAGAACCTCTTTTGCAGCCGGTAGAAGCGGGCTTCCGCAGCCTCGCGATCCGGAAAGGACATGCGGAACAGTCCGGCTGCGGCCACGGCGTCTACCGGTTCGTCCCCCAGCAGGATCGGGAGCGAGCGATAGAGCCGCTCGCGGGGATGCTCCCGCCACAGTGCCGTGCCCATCGAAAGTGCGCGCGCGCCAAAGGCTTGCGCGTTGCAGACTGCCGCCTTCCATCGAGGCGCATCGTCAGGGGAGGTGATCGCCGGCGCGCCATACGCGGCCAACTCGACCGCTGTAACCTGCGCACGGGTGCCCTCGTACCACGCGAGGAAGCGCAGGTAGTAGCGCCGGATGCGCTCGAATTCGTCGGCCAGCGGATAAGCGGGCAGGAACGCGAAGTCGCCCCATTCCTTGAGCGCGATCGCGTCCCGGTAGCGCTCGATCAGAAACGCGGCGTCGGGCACGCTGGACGCGAGCGGGCCCGCGATCCGTTCCTTCTTGACGGCATAGCTCAGATCGTAGGCGCGCGACATCAGGAGCGCGCAATCGCCGAATGCGAGCTGGGCCTTGAGCAGGAACTTCGTGAAACGCAACCTCTCTTCCGCGCTCAGTGCCCGGCCTGTGCGCAGGGCGCGCCGTACATCCAGCAGCAGTTTTCCGCGATTGAGCAGCAACCGGGTGCCCTCCGAGAGGGGAATCCGGTCGTGCGGATAGTCCGGCATGGCTTCAAGCACGGACGAATCGCCCCAGACGACCTTGTGCCCGAATTTCATTTCGTAGTTGAGCAACGAGAACTCGGCGCGTGGCAACCCGTTCGCTGGATAGAGCTGCAAATCCACCGGCAGGCCGAGATCGCGGGAAAGCTGCTGCTCCAGCCGCCGCAGGCGGACCTGGACGGCATTCCGGTGGCGCCGGCTCATCGCAACGGAGACGACCACGAAGTCGTAATCGTTGAATGGCTCCTGGCGGCCATCCACGATCAGCGGAGTGCCTTCGCCGCGTCCATAGCCGCCGATAAGGACCAGCGCGCGGCACAGGGCGGCATCTTCCGATTGCGTCAGCGCGTGGACGACATGCGCGAAATCGCGATCCAGCCGCGCATCGAATGCGCCAGATCCTTTGACGGAATACGTGCCCATTTTCAGGTTTCCTTCTCGAGTCGGTGCACCACGATTTCCGCAGGACAGTTCAAGCGGGCGGCCAATCCAGATGAGCCGGTTCCGCTCGATGTATAGCCCTTCATCCCTTTGCATTGCCACGCGCCTTTGCAGAAACGCCGCGGGGAACGGCTGTTCTTGAGCACCATCACCCCCCCCGGCAGGCACAACTGGCCGCCGTGTGTATGACCGCAAAGCATCACGGCAAATCCCTTTTCTGCGGCGGCAGCATAAACATCGGGTGAATGGGCCAAAAGAATGGCGATCTCGCCCGGCGGGATCGCGCGAGACGCCTTCTCAACATCCGCTGTTTCGTAGTAGTGCGCATCGTCCACCCCGGCGATCCAGATCCGAGAGCCGCCGCGTTCGAAAGGGACCCCTTCGTTGAGCAGGACGCGGATGCCCATCGCCTCCAGGTCGGCGGTCATCTCCAGATAGTCGTGATTGCCCAGTACCGCGCAGGCGGGCGCTTTGATCGCGGCCATCAACTGCCGCATCCCGGCGATGGCCCGCGTGTAGGAGCCGAAGGTCCGAAGACGAAAATCGCCGGTCATCACGCACGCATCGTACTCCACACCGGCGAGACGTTGAATCAACGCGGGCACGAAATCGGCGTCCGCATCGCAATGCAGGTCGGAGAGATGGAGCATGCGGAAACCGTTGAAGTCAGAAGGCAGATGGGAGATGCGAACCGAATGGCGATGCAACACCGGCGACAGCGCGTTGCGCCTGGCCCGGCGGTGAAGGCCCGCCAGTCGCAAACCCACGGCGACGATTCCGTGCAGCCAGGTCATGTTCTCGATGTGAACGCGAACCCGTCCGCCGCCGAAAATACGGGCGATGTGCGTAGTCTGGCGGACCATGCGGCGGCGCGTGTGTTCTGCGCCGAGGCGTGCCTGCAGGCTCGCAAAATCCGGTTCAGTGTCCATCGTTGACGCCCTCATGTTGAAGCCGTTTCTCGCCCCTTGAATGGTCGCCGATAGAATGGTAGCGTATTGGCAGGCGCGGTCAATCCGCAGAACGGGGAGATCTGAACATGAAGAACATCCTGTGCATAGGAGCCGGGTACGTCGGCGGCCCGACGATGGCCATGATTGCGTGCAAATGTCCGGAGTACCGGGTTACCGTTGTGGACATCAACGCCGAACGAATTGCCGCCTGGTGCGCCGGTCAGCCGCCGATCTATGAGCCGGGGCTGGAAGCGTTGATCAAGTCGGCGTTGGGTCGCAATCTGTTTTTCTCCACGGATGTGAAGGGCGGAATTGAAGCGGCGGACATTATCTTCGTCAGCGTCAACACTCCCACCCGCACCTTTGGCCACGGCGCGGGACGCGCGGCGGATCTGCAATACTGGGAGAAAACCGCGCGCGAAATCCTGGCGCAGTCGACATCGGACAAGATCATTGTCGAGAAGAGCACGCTGCCGGTTCGCACGGCCGAGGCCATGGAGCGCATTCTGAAAACCGGAGCCGCCGGAGCGCATTTCGAGGTTCTTTCCAATCCGGAATTTCTGGCGGAAGGAACCGCCATCAAGGATCTGGAGAATCCGGATCGCGTCCTCGTCGGCGGTCACGACACGGAAACCGGGCGGCGCGCTGTGGCCGAACTGGTGGACATCTATGCCCACTGGGTGCCGCGGGAACGCATTCTGACAACGAATCTCTGGTCGAGCGAGCTGTCGAAACTGGCGGCCAATGCGTTCCTGGCGCAGCGGATCAGCTCGATCAACAGCTTGTCGGCTCTGTGCGAGCGGACGGATGCGGACGTGGTCGAGGTGTCGCGCGCCATCGGCATGGACCGGCGCATCGGATCGCGGTTTCTGAACGCTAGCGTGGGGTTCGGCGGCTCTTGTTTCAAGAAGGACATCCTCAACCTGGCGTATCTGTGCGAACACCACGGGCTGCCCGAAGTCGCGGCCTATTGGGAGCAGGTCGTGCGGATGAACGATTACCAGGAGGAGCGATTTGTCGAGCGGATGCGAACCGCGATGTTCCAGACCGTGGCCGGCAAGCGGATCGCCGTCTTCGGGTTCGCCTTCAAGGCCGACACCGGCGATACGCGCGAAAGCCCGGCGATCCGGGTGGTGCGCGGCTTGGTGGAGGAGCGTGCCGCCGTGGTGGTCAGCGACCCCCGCGCGCTGGACAATGCCCGCCGCGAGCTGGCAGATCTGGGCAATGCGGTAGCCTTCGACCCCGACCCGCTGCGCGCCGCCAAGGGGGCGCATGCCCTCGCCTTGCTGACCGAATGGAATGAGTATCGGGCGTTGGACTACCGGGCGATTCTTGCAGGCATGGAGAAGCCCGCTTTCCTTTTCGACGGCCGCAATATCCTGGATCACCGGGCCCTTTTCGATCTGGGATTTGAAGTCTATGCGATCGGGAAGACGCCCCTTTCGCACCTGTAGTCGGCGCGGGCTGCGACCGCGTGGCGGCGGTGTTATGGAGGTCGGACGCACTATCGAGATCCCTGCTTCCCGGCAGACGCCGCCGCCTGCTTCAGCCCCTTGTGCAACGCCACATGGATAACGATCCGGTAGGCGAGATTGTAGGGAATCGTGCACAGTTTCACCCGGCGGCAGGCGTGGAGCCAGTCGCGCGCGATTTCCCGCAGGCAGAGGTAGATCTGCCGCATGGCCCGGGGCTGCTGTCCGTACATGCGGTGGTAGGTTTCCCCGTGACGGACTTTTTTTCGGTATAACCCCTTCAGCGTGTAGTTGTGCGAATGCTCGACCTCCGAATCGAGCACCAATTTCAGGCGGGCACCCTGCTCGCGGATTGCCTTCGCCCAGGCGAGATCCTCCGCGTAACCGGATTCGGGGAACTTGATCCGGTTCCACCATGACCGGCGGAAGGCGCAGGCGACGGCCGAGAAGAAATCCTCGTTCTCTTCCTTGATGTTCTTCGGGTCGTACGCGCGGCGGTAGTCGTAGTCCACGATGAAGCGTGCATCCGGGCGCGCATGCTGTTTGCTCATCGTGGCATCAGCCGTTCCGTCCAGTAGCGGCCGCAGCAACCGTTCGAGCCAAAACTCGTTCAGCGGAATGGCATCGGCGTTGAGAAACACGATGAACTCCTCGCGGGTGCGCGCGATCATCTCGTTCAGCACCTTGCCCGGAACATACGCCGAAGGAGGGATTTCGGTGATCCGGTCGGGATTGAACTTCCGCACGGTCTCCAGGGTGCCGTCTTTCGATCCGGAGTCCACATTGTAGAGGGTCCATTCCCTCCAACTCTGGCTCGCCAGTCGTTCCAGCGCGGTGACGGCATATGGCATCTCGTCTTTCGAGCGCATGATAATCGCGACGACATCCCTATTCATTGGATGCTCCTTGTTGGATGTTGTTCTCAGGACGTGACATCTGGGCACCCCGGGGGCATCAACTGCCCCCCGGCGACTCGCCGGTAGACCTCTACCACCTTGCGGGCGGTCTCCCGCCAGTCGAAGGTGGCGGCGTAGGCGATGCCGCGCGCCGCCAGTCCGGCATCTTTCCGCCGTTGCAGCGCCCCTTCCAGCGCGCCGGCGATCGCGTCCACGTTCAACGGATCGAAGGTCGGCGCCAGGTCGGCCGCGATTTCCTTCATGGATGTGGTATTCGAGCAGATGACCGGCGCGCCACAGGCCATGGCCTCGACAATCGGAAAGCCGAAGCCCTCGAACAGCGACGGATAGGCCATGACCTCGCAAGCGGAGTAGAAACACGGGATATCCTCGAGCGGCACAAATCCGGTGAAAACCACATCGCGGGCGACCGGGCTGCGGGCGGCGTAGTCCTTGACCATGTCGGCGCCGTTCCAATCCGCGCCGGCCAGCACCAGCTTGAGGTCGGAGGGCTTGCGCGCCTTCATACGTTCGAATGCCTGAATCAGGCTCAGATGATTCTTGGCCGGGTGTTCCACCCGCGACACAAACACGACAAACGGCCCCTCCAGCTTGTAGCGCTCACGGAGGCGCATCCGCGCCTCGCCTCCGGCAACGGGGCGATAGTGCTGACGGTGAATACCGGGATAGATGACGGTGATCTTCTCCGCGGGATAGCCGATCAGATTGACCAGATCCCCGGCCGTGAAGCGGCTGACGGTGATGACGTGATCGGCGCGGCGGATCTGGGTCGGCACGATGCGGCGGTTGTAGAACATGCGGGCCGCGTCGTACTTGCCATCCAGATGGAGCGTAGCCAGATCGTGGACGGTCGCAACGACGCGCGTCCCTTTGAGTACGGGCAGACGGCGGTAACTGGGGATGTGGACCAGGTCGTAATGTTCCCGCTGGCTGCGGCCGGGCAGCGCCAGATTGTGCCATAGGATATTGGGAACCGGGCGGCCCAGGGCGTTCGAAAGAACGTGCTTGCGAAAGCGCGGGAAGCCGTCGCGGATCAGGGAGGCGTCCGAGGCAGGCAGGATCACGTCGTAGGTGTTGACCGCATCCGTTTCCTGCAGCGAATGCAGGAGATTGACGACGTACGAGGCCACGCCCGTGCGGCCGCCTTGGAGCACGCAAGCCGAAAAACCGATATTCATTTGGTGGCTCCCATCTCCTGTCGTCTCTCTATCGCCGCCTGGTAGATGGCGCCCACCTGGCGGGCGACGGCCGCCCAATCGTAGCGGCCGACCTCGCGCGCGGCCTGGTCTTTCAGCCGTTCGCGCAGCGGGGCATCGGCGTCCAGGCGGACAAGCCGCTCCAGCAGTCCATCCTCATCATCCTTTTCGAACAGCAGGATATCCTGTCCGTCATGCGAGAAGCCCGGAATGCCGCCCACGCGGCTGGCGATGACCGGCACACCGGCGGCCCAGGCTTCGAGAATAACGATGCCGAAGGGCTCATGCACGGTCGGCAGCACGAACACATCCGCCGCCTTGTAGGCGGCGGGCAGCAGTGGGTCATCGGGCGGAAAGCCGGGAATCACAAGCACCCGGTCCTGCAGGCCGGCCCGTCGAACCTCCTCCACAATCCGGTCCCGGTAAGCCTCGACGGTCACGGCCCCGATCAGCGCCAGTTTCCATTCGGGCCGCGTGGCGGCGAACCGCGCGAAGGCGCGCACAAGAAGCAGTTGGTTCTTCTGGTAATCAATACGCGAGACGCAAAGCGCCAGCTTCTCGCCCGGCCGCAACCCGGCATGCCGGCGGAACGCGGCGGCATTGGCCTTGCGGAAGAGATCCGTGCGGACGCCGTTGGGGACATAGTGCGCCTTGTCGCCGAAGCGCGCGCGCATCTGCTCGTGCTCGTCGCGCCCGACACAGAGAATGGCGTCGGCATCCTCCAGCACGCGCCGGGCACCAAGCAGCCAGCCAAACAGCTTGCCCCATTCGGGCTTGCCCCGGAACGGATCCTGCATCTGGCGCGACTGGTCATCCGGCAGCGTCAGATAGCCGCCGTGGATGCTGACGACATACGGGATCCTTCGCAGACGGGCCACGGTGCGGGCAATACCGCCCAGCCGGTGCTGGGCGTGGGCGTGAATCACGGTCAGCCCCCGCTCGCGCAGCAGGGCGTGGAACAGGCCGAAAGATAGAGGGCTCCCGCCCTTCAGGCGGAGTTTCGCGCGCGCCTCATCCCCCAGGAAAAGCCATGGAAAGACGTAGCGGAAGCGGTGAATGGGCACACCGTCGAACGGCTCCGTGCCCGGTTTGGCGAACATATCCGTGCAAAACACCGGGCTCTCCATGCCGCCGCTGATGAACGAGCGGGCCAGGTTGAAGACCACGCTCTCGGTGCCGCCCCACTTGGCGGGCACGAAGCGGCGCATGACATGGGCCACCTTGCCGGAGAACGGCGGCGTTTCCGCGCGCGAAGGGTTGACCGGCGGGGTCATGCCGCGCCTCCGATCGCGGCTGCATCGTCCGTAAAGCAGGCTTCCATGCGGGCGATCTTCAATGTCTGGCGGGCATTTCCCTGGAAGCCGGAACAGCGGAATCCGCCGGGCAGCGGCAACGCGCGCTTGCGTAGCGCGACCAGCGCGCCTAGACCGGCGCTATCGAGGAAACGAACGGCGGCCGCGTCCACAACCACCCCCGCCACATCGCCGTCCGCCGCCATCCGGTCCCATGCCGCTTCCAGCCCCGCCTTGAATTCGCCCGCATTGGCGGCGGTCAGCTCCGTCGGCAGGACGACGCGCAATCGCCGGTCCGTCTCGATGGAAACACCGCCTTTCCTGTCGGCCGCCTTCCAGGCGTTGAGCATATCGAGGGCCTCCGCCATATCATCGGCCAGATTGAGATAGCGATCCAGGCGCACGAAGCGCAACATACGCGCTAGCCGGGGATGCGATGCCACGACGCCCATCCATCGTTGCACGGAACGACAATGCCGGTGAATCTCCAGGATTTCGCCGAGTTCCCGGATATCCAGCCAGTCCCGGCCCGCAAGATCCACGACAAGCGGCAGACCGGAGGCCGCGTCGCAGGCGGCTCGAAAGGCCTTCGATGCCTCGGCGTCGGCGGAACCGGGGTAAACGACCCGGTGCGCGGAGGAGCTATCTGGCGCCACTACGGTCCGCGGTCCGGCGGAAGGCTTCGGGGTTGACGGAACGGGTCCATAGCGCAACCACAGGAGGCGCAAGATCGCGGAAAAGAAAAAGGCGATATTGGCGACATAGCGGCGGAACAACCTGGGCGGATCCGACAACATGCGCCACAGCCACTCCAGGGCGAGCTTCTGGACCCAGCGCGGCGCGCGCTTCTGCGCGCCGGCGAGGAAATCGAGCGACCCGCCGATCCCGATGGCCACTGGCACCTTCCATTGCCGGATGTGCATGTTGCACCACTTCTCCTGTTTGGGCCCGCCGAAGGCGACCAGGAGGATATCCGGGGTCGCCTCAGCGAGACGCGCCAGGATCCCGGGGTTGTCCATGTCAATGATATCCGCCTTGGGCGGCGAATAGAACCCGGCGATCCGCATGCCCGGATTCCGCGCCGCGAGCGTATCGAGGGCTTTTTTCGCAACGCCTTCCGCGCCGCCGAGACCGTAGAGCGAGAACCCTTCACGGGCGGCGAGCCCGGCAAACAGCGGCACCAGGTCGCTGCCGGTCACCCGTTCCTTCAGCGGGTACCCGAGAATACGGGACAGCCAGACAATGGGAATGCCGTCCGCCACGACCAGATCGGCATCCAGCAGGATGCGCTGCAATTCCGGATCCCGCCAGGCCTGCGTCACGAAGTCCATATTGGCCGTGGCAATGTAGGCGGGGCGGCGCGAGCGGACCCGCTGCCGCACCCATTCCACGGTATCCGCGAAGGAGACATTGTGGAAGGGAAGCCCCAGGATGACGACGGCGGGCGGCGAACACACGGCCGGCGACGCATAGCGGTTCACTTCGGATTCGAATCTAGGCGGCGGCATGGGACTCCTTTCAGGATTGACCTTCATGCATCTGTACCATACAATGTTCCCAACGACAAAGGAAGACATTTCAGCGCATTGCCATGGAAAGCAAGTATATCATATTCCTGCTCGTCGCGCTGTTGGGTGTGCCGCTGGGTATGGCGGCCTGCCTGGTTCGCCCCGCGTTGACGCGCTGGGTGGTGATGCTGATGGTCTGGGCCACCTGCGAGCCGAACATGGTCGGCATCAATTTCGTCTCCCGCGAGTTCTACCGGGCCAATACCCGCGGGTTCGAGGTGACGCTTGCGGATCTGTGCGCTCTTGTCCTGGCCGGCTTCATGCTGGTTAAGCGCAAGGACTATCCCCCACGCTGGATCCCGCCCATGGCGATCCCCACGTTGCTGTATCTTCTGGTCGGGTTCGTGTCCTGGACCATGGCCGGTCCCTCGCTTCCGGTTCCGCCCGTTGCAATCCGGGTGCCGTACGAGCAGTTCGAAGTGGGATTGTACCCGCTGTTCGAACTGTTCAAGATCATGCGCGGGTATCTGCTCTTCTGGGTGATTGTCAACTATGCGAGGAGCGATCGGGCGGCGCGGGATCTGTTGTGGGGCATCGGCGCCGCCGTGCTGTACATGGGATATCTGGCCCTTGCATCGCGATACCTGCACGGCGTCCATCGCGTGCAGGCCACGCTGGGGCATCCAAACAGCCTGGCCACGTATATGGCTATGCTGGGGTCGTTCTCCTTCGCGTTCGTGCTGTTTTCAGGGAAGTGGCTGTCCAGCATGTTCTGGGGGTTTCTAACGGCGCTTTCCGCCATTGGCGTGATTCTCACGATTTCCCGCGGCGGGTTGGCCGCCCTGTTGGTCGGCGTCTGGGTGAATGCGATGGCGCTGTTGCCGCGTCATTTGAACGTCAAGAACATGGCGCTTCTCCTGCTGGGCGTACTCATGGCTGGCGTCGTTCTGGCCATTGCGATGGACACGCTCTCGGGCCGGTTCGTGGGCGAGCAGAACGCCGCCAAAGACATGGAGTATCGAGGCAAGTACAACGATCAGGCGAAGCTCATGGCGCAGGATCATGCCTTCGGTGTCGGACTGGGCAACTTCTCCGCCTGGTCCTGGAGCCGATATGCCGAGATCGTGGACCCCGATCTGCCGCCCGGCACGCCCGCGCACAACAATTGGTATCTGACGCTCGGTGAAATGGGCTGGCCCGGCGTCTTCGCGCTGGCCCTGCTCTGGGGACGGTACTTCCTTTTGCTCATTCCCTTCTATCTTCGCGGAAAGAAAGATCTGCTGGCCACGCTGGCTCTTGCCGGTTGCACGGCGATTCTCGTCAACCACGTCCAGAGCCTTCTCCAACTGGGATACCGGCAAACGCCGATGTTCTCCATGACGATGATCTTCATGGGCGTCGGCGTGGCGGCATGGTACGCGAAACGCGGGCAAGGGAAAGCGTCGGACACCAGGCCCGCCTTGGAACCGGTCTACACATGACGGAAACGAACAGAATGCCGACTGTGGGAGGCGTGTCCCGTGTCGGGGATGCGTTCATGGCCCTGCTGGAGGGGCGGCGCAGTACCCGGATGTTCAAGGATGAGCCGGTGCCCCGGGAGTTGCTGGAGCGCATGGTCCGGGCGGCGACACTGCTCCCCACCGCCTGCAACCGGCAACTGTGGCACTTCGTGGCGGTGACGGACCCGACGCTCAAGACCAAGCTGTCCAGGCTCAGCGATGCCCAGCAGTCCTACCTGTACGACGCGCCGGTTCTGCTCGCCGTCTTCTACGACACTTCGCTGGAGACGCGCAACCCCTGCAACACCGCGGAGGTCACCGTTGGGATCGCCATCGGAGGACTGTTGCTGGCGGCGGAGGCGCATGGGCTCGGGGCCATCTACCTGGGTGGGATTCGCAGGCCGACCGGCATCGGAAAGGCGCTCGGAGCGCCGCCATTCCTCCGCTGTTTCGGGCTCGTTTGCGTCGGCTGGCGCGATGATGACCCACCCGCGCCCAATCACCGCCCGGTCCCGGAGGTCCTGGAGTTTGACGGGTGTTCAAGGTCCCGTCCGCGTTTTCACGCCGATATCCGCCCCCATCTCTGGTCGCTGGTCCAGACGGCCGATTTTCGCGACAAACTGCTGTGGTACAAGGGCGTGCATATTGACGGCAAAACCCTGCACGTGGATCCCGATTCGCGCTCTTCTCCGGTGTTTCAATTCATGACCGGCCGGCTGGGCATGATGCTCGCCCGGCATGACCATCCGAAGATTCTCGACGTGCTGTCTTTCAACGGGGACGTGGTCTATCAACTGCTGAATACGGCGGGCCGACAGGCTGAAACCGTGTACGCCTACGACCTGACCCCCGGTATCGCGCGCTACATTCAGGAGCGGTTCGGGCGGCTCTCTCCCCCCGGCCATGTCGCTTGCATCGTAAATGCCGGGGCGGACCGTGTGGCGATTCCCCTTCCGGACGGCCATGTGCAGGCGATCTCCTGCTACGAGCGGCTTGAGCATTTCGAAGACCCGCTTCCGCTGTTGCGCGAAATGCGCCGTGTGCTGGCAACCGGCGGTCGGGCCTTGATCCTGGTGTCCAACCGGTTCTATCCGCATCTGTACCGCTACCGCCGAATGCGGGAGAAGAACTACGCGCTGGGGCGCAACTGGAACCGCGGTCCGGAGCGTAAGTTTGAACCGGCCCAGATCGAGCGGCTGTTGGAGCAGGCCGGGTTCCGTGTCACGGAGGCTTTGGGCCTGCAACCGGTCTTCCTGAAATGCGCGGCCCTGGTGGCCGGGATGTGCCGCAAGATCGGGATGCACGGACGGGCGGACCGGGTGTCCGATTGGGCTGGGCAACGATTCGTGGTTCGCGGCGGATTCCGCAAATACAGCTCGGTGCTTGTTTATGAAGTCGAGTAACCCAACGGTCATGCCCGAAGCGGGGGCGCTTGCCGCCCTGGAAGGCTGGCTGGAAACCCAGCATGGCGCGGGCGGCTTCTACGGCCCGTCCGTGGGCCTGCGCGGTGTGTCCATGGCCTGGTGCGGACCCTCGCACGACTGGCGCTGGGAAGGGCTGCTCGACGGATGGATCGCCCTCCATCGGGGCACGCGGAATCCGGCTTATCTGGATCGTATCGAACGGGCTTGCCGGGACCTCCAGTCCGCGCAACTCGCTGACGGTTCGTTCCGGAATTCGTCTTTCGATCTGAATCCCCTGGAAGGCGGCATGCCGCATGAACCCGCTGTCATGGCCGCCGTCCTGCGCGCCGGACGCTATCTGCGGGAGGCCGGACGGGCGTGGCCGGAGGGTTCGGCATCCATGGTGGAACGCTTCGTGGAAGAGCGTTTGATCAAGGCGCTCTGGAACAAAACGCTGCGGACGTTCAACAACTGGCTGCAAAGCGATTTCGAGGTCTATTCGCCGCCCGCCGTGGCGGCCATCGTCGAAACGCTGTTCGAGTACGGCGGGCTCGCGGGCACAACGGAGCGATGGGCTCCTTACATCGCCGGCGCGGCGGAGTCCCTGCTGAAAAGCCAGTTCCGCGATGGACCCCTGGCCGGCGCGATGCCGGTGACCAGCACCGACCGCGGAACGGCATCCCCGTATCAGGCTTCCCGGTGTCTGCCGGCGCTGGCGTTGTTGCATCGCGTGACCGGCGACCGGCGTTTCGGGGAATGCGGCGAAGCCCTGGCCGGGTTTGTCAACGGGGCCTTCCAGGACGATGGGGGGATAGCCTGCGCGATGTTTGCCGGCCGTCCGCATCGCGTGACGCCGCTTTTCACGGGCGCCACGGCCGGCGCCCTGTTGGCTCTGAACCGCTCGGGGCGACGGGATGAAGCGCGTTGGCAACGACAGATCGGCTGGCTGCTGGCGTTGCAGTCGGAATCGGGGGGATTCGATACGGCGGTCGGGTTTGGAACCGGCCTGCCGCCGCGGGATCCGCCGGACTGGCGGGATGCGATACCCGTGTGCGGCTGGACCGCCCACGTGTTCGCGTTGCTGGCGAACAGGACCGCCACAAACACGTCGCAACGACGGGAGGCCGGAAAGGTCTCCCGCGAGGTGCTTGTACGCGGTCGCCCGGCGGAAATGACGGAAGATGCGGATAGCCTCGCGATCCGGCGCCGCGGCGAACCGCTTTTTGTCTGGCGCAAACGTACGTCGTGGGCGGACGTGGATCTTCTGTAGGAGTCGCGAATGAAGAAAATTCTTTTTGTTCACGAGACGTTCGGCCGACTCGCAGGGGCCGAACAGAATATCCTGGTGACCGCGCCGCATCTGGCCAAGACGTTCCGCCTCGAATGCCTGTATTGGAATCGAAGCGGGAAAGACGAGGCGGCATTCGAAGCCCTGTTTCCCGTCAGCCACCCGGTTGCGTTCGATGGCCAGCCGGACGAGACTCGAAACCGCGTGGCCGGCGTACTGCGTCAATCCGCGCCGGATCTCGTCTATGTCCACAAGTGCATTGCCAATCCCGTGCTCGAAGCGCTTACGGAGTGGGGCGGTCCGCTCGTCCGCATGGAACACGATCACGACATCTACTGCATGCGCAGCTACAAATACTTCCCCTGGAGCCGGCGCATCTGCACGCGAAAAGCGGGTCCCTGCTGCCTGTTCCCTTGCCTGGCCTTCCTCAAGCGCGACCGGATGCGCGGACGCTTCGGAGTGCGCTGGGTCGGCTATCGCCGGCAAATGCGCTGCATCGAGTTGAACCGGAAGTTCTCGGCCATGTTCGTGGTGACGGCCTACATGCGCGATGAGCTCATCCGGCAGGGCTTCGCGCCGGAACGGATCCATATCTTTCCGCCGATTCCGCCCCCGTCGGGGGATGCCTTCCAGAGCACCTTCGCGGCGACCAACCGGATCGTCTTCGCCGGCCAGATCATCCGCGGGAAGGGACTCGATGCATTGCTGCGGGCGCTGGCGCTCTGTAAACAGCCGTTCCGGCTGACCGTGCTGGGTTCCGGTTCGCACCAGGGGGCCTGCGAGGCGCTGGCCCGCCGGTTGGGCATCGCGGATCGCGTCGAATTCCCGGGCTTCGTGCCCTTCGAGAAAATGGCCGGATACTATCGCGAGGCGACGCTGGTGGCGGTGCCTTCGCTCTGGCCGGAGCCGATTGCCACCATCGGATTGGAAGTGCTGCGCTACGGACTGCCGGTTGTCGGCTTCGATGCGGGTGGCATCCGGGATTGGCTGCGCGACGGGGAGACCGGATTCCTGATCCCCTGGATGGATCTGCGCGCGATGGCGGAGAAGATCGACTTCCTGCTCGCCCGCAAGGACGAGGCACGACGGCTGGGCGAGCAGGGGCGCGCGTTCGTGAACCGCGAATATGCCTTCACGCCGTA
Organism: Lentisphaerota bacterium; assembly: GCA_016873675.1. Lineage (NCBI taxonomy): Bacteria > Pseudomonadati > Lentisphaerota > Lentisphaerota bacterium. The sequence continues at coordinate 17,745 of VGWG01000045.1, forward strand.
TGTCGAACGGATGAAGGCAACCCTCGGCGAGATGATCGGGGAACCATGATCAACTACCTGGATTTCTGGAAACTGGCCCGGCCCCCGTTCGACGCGGGCCCCGATCCCGATTTCTTCTTCGAAAGCCGCGCGCATGGCGAGGCCCTGGCGCGCCTGCTGTACTTCGCCAGCGACCGGGCCATGGGGCTGGCGGCGATCACGGGCGAGATCGGCGCCGGCAAGACCATGACCCTGCAGGTGCTGGTCAATCGCCTGCCTCCTGACCTGTACCGCGTCATCACGGTGTTCACGGCCCCGGAATCGCCGGCCGGCGTGCTGGTGGAGATCAATCGCCAACTTGGAGGCTCGGAGTCCCGTGAAACGGAGAGCGATGTTGACGCCTTGCGCCGCGAGTTCCACCGGCTGCTGGACCGCCACATCGTCGCATCGGGGCGGCACCTGCTGATGATTCTCGATGAGGCGCAGCTTATGAACGAGGCTTGTCTGGACACGGTCAAGTGTTTGACCAATCCGGTCGGGTCGAGAGGCGCGCAGGTCAGCGTGGTCCTCTCCGGCCAGCCGGAATTGAAGTCCCGACTTCGCGCCCTGCCGCAGGTGCACCAGCGGATGGGTCTCATCTACCATTTGGGCTATCTTGAGCGCGAAGAAGTGCCGGTGTACGTCCGCCACCGGTTGGCGGTGGCGAATGCCATGGCTCTCGATGTGTTCGACGCGGAGGGCCTCGCTCTGCTATACGGTTTCTCCAAGGGGTGTCCACGCCAGATCAACCGCGTCTGCAAACTGGCTGTGGACCGCGCCTGTTTATTGCACAAGACGGCAATCGATTTTGCGATGCTGGAGATGATCGTAAACGACTTCGAGAAGCAGTTCTCGTGACGGGACGGGCATGAAAGACACCAACGGTCCATCAGAAGACGAGTTCAGTGTGCGCGATCAGTTCGCGGGAACCGACCCGGCGAAACCTCTGTCCGTGCGCCCCGCCGCCCCGGCGCAAGCGGGAGAGACGGCGCCGCGGCCGGGCGGTTCACGGATACCGTTGCGACGACCGGTCACGCCCGAGACCGCGATTCAGTTGATCGACTGGCCCCAACTGGCGCGCGGGTTGCGTCGGCGCCTGTGGATCGTCGTGTTGCTGGCCGCCGTTGCGGCCGCACTGGGGCTCGTCGGGCGGATCCGGATGGGCCGTCCCCAGTACGAAGCGCGAGCGTCGCTGCTGTATCGGGTGGATCGCCAGAAGCAGGTGCTTTCCTCTGCCGGGAATACGGTGACGATCAAGGGCTTGTCCCGCGGAACGGCGCTAAGCTTGTTGCACCGTGGAACCAACCTGAAGAAGGTGGTGGAACAGGTGAGCGTGGACATGAGCCCGGCGGAACTCGGCTGGCGTGTCCAGACCAAGTCCGACAAGCAGTCTGAGATCGTTCTTCTCCGTGTCGGGTTCATGCCGAGCAGGGAGATGGCCATTGCCGCGGCCAATGAAGTGGCCCGGGTGGGGATTGAAGACAACCGGGACTTCTACCGGAACCAGGCCGTACAAATGGCCGAGCAGTTCAAGCGTCAGGCCGACGCGGCGTCTGCCAAGGCGAACGCCGCCCGGGAAGCCTTGACGGCTTTTCAGACCCAGCGGCAATTGCTGGAGGTCGACGCGGAAACCAAGGCGTTTCTCGACAGCATGGTGGCCGTCAGCGAGCGGCTTCACGCTGCCCGCATTGCGCGCGATGCACAAACGGTCCGAATCGCGAACTACCAGCGCATGATCAAGGAGATGCCCGACGAGGTGGTTCGGGAGTCCTTTGAGGATAACCCGCTGAAACGGCGGATTTCGAATGCGGAAGTCGCGCTCATGGATGCCAGGACGCGTTATGGCCCCCAGAATCCCCGCGTCCTGCAGATGGAAGACAGCATCAGGGAAATGCGCCGGACCATGGCCGAGCCGGCCTACAACGAAAGCCGGGAGAAAGTCTACGTCCCGAATCCCGACAAGCAGGAACTACGGATGGAGGTCCTGCGCCTGGAGGCCGAGCAGGAGGTGTTCAACCGATCGGTCGAGCAGGTCGAACGGCAGGAGGCGGATTTGAAGGCGAAATACGCCTACCTGCCGCAGCAGCAAATCGAACTCGCCGGATTCCACGAGCGGCATACCGCGGCCGAGGCGCTCTGTCGAAGCCTGGAGCGAAGCGCGGCCGATGCGATGGCAACGGCCGATCTCGACATGTGCGATTTCGAACTCCTCGAGTCCGCCCACACCGCCGCCATGTCGAGAGGCAAGCTGGCCTCTGTACTGCCTATCCTGGCATTGATCTTCGGAACCATCGCGGGGACCGTGTTGTGTCTGGTTTTGGAATTGACGGATCCGAGGCTGAAATCCGCCGGACAAATCGAGAGGTTGTATACGATCCCCTGCCTGGGAACGGTTTCAGCCTCGTCCGACTCCGCCATCCCGGCGGCCTTTCTGCCTGTTTGCCGATCCCTATACCAGCGAATGACCATGCTCCCGGCACCCGAGGGGGCTCGGGTGTTATCCGTGCTCAGCGCCCTGCCCGGCGACGGCAAGAGCACCTTTGCCTTCCAGGCGGCGCGGTACTGGGCCGCCCTCGGAGTCAAGACAGCCTGTGTTGACTTCGATCCCGGGCCAAATCCGTGGCTGTCCCAGGCGGGAAGCCGATCCGGCATCGAGGAGTACCTGGCAGGGAAGGCGGCGTGGGACGACGTGGTGTTCTCGCAGGAGGATGTTGCGTGCTTCAAGCTGAGACAGGACTCCGGGGACTTGCCTGAGCGGATGCACGGAAGCGCCATGCGGCGGTTCATGGATACGCTGCGGTCGCGGTACGGATGTGTCATCGTCGAGTCACCCGCCTGGGTGTCCGATGAAGTCAGTGCCCGGATGTTGGCCGGCATGACGGATCATTCGCTCTGGGTCGCCTCTGTTTCTCTATCCACCCGTCCGGTTGTCGGCAAGGCCTTTGACGCGCTCGACCGCGCCGGGATCCATCCACTCGGCATGATCCTGAATCGAGCGTCTTCCGAGGGCGGGGGCCGCCTGTGACCCCGCACCGCCACGCATGTGCCACAGCGTTGATGGTCCTGGCCGGGCTGTGGGCAGCGATCGTCGGAACGGGATGCCGGACACACCCGGCGCCGCCGATTGGCGCGGGCGTGCAATCGCCGGTCGAACAGCCGGCAGGGGATTCCGTCAAGGCCGCGTCGAAACTTGATGCAAGCTGCTTCAAACCATACGACCCCGCCACCTATCGCCTGGCGGTCGGTGACGTGGTTGAGATATCCGTCTTCGGCTTTCCTGAGACGGTGGCGGTGACGCCGGTGGCCCCGGACGGCAAGCTGTACTACCAGTTCATGGAGGCGATCCCGGCGGTTGGCCGCGCGCCCGCGGATGTGGCGCGCGACCTGGAGGCGAAACTGAACCCAATGTTCAACGACCCTTCCGTGTCCATCCTGCCACGCCAGTTTGCGGCGAACCGCTTCCTGGCGCTTGGCAAGGTGGTGTATCCCAATGTCTATCCGCTGGATAGCGCGCTGACCCTGCGGCAGGCCGTCGCGCGCGCGGGTGGCCTGGCCCAGGGGATCTACCGCGGCACGACCATCGAACTGGCGTCCTTGCGGGACAGCTATCTCCTGCGCGACGGAAAGCGTGTTCCTGTCGATTTCGAGGCGCTGATCCACCGCAGCGATGCCTCGCAGGATATCTACGTGAGGCCCGGCGATGTGATCTTCATCGCCTCAGGACTTGGACGCGAAGTGTTCTTGATGGGCGCGGTCGGCGAACAGAAAGCCGCCGGCTACACCGACGGGATGACGCTGGTGGAGTTGATCTCGGGACAGTCCGAGCGCGGCGGCGGGTATTCGCCTTCGGCCCGGCTCGGCAAGGTGCTCATCGTGCGTGGCGCCCTGAACAACCCGACGAGCTTTGATGTCGATTTGGCGGCGATCCTGAAGGGGCGCGAGCCGGATGTGCTTTTGATGCCCGGCGATATCGTTTACGTCCCCGAGAAGCCGTTTCGTTTCGCGCGTGACCTGACCCGCGCGGTCATCCTGACCTTCGTCCGCACCTTCGCGTCCGAGGTGGGCGCGGAGTTGGTGGATGAAACGATCTTCCTCACCACGCCGTCGCCCAGCCAAGGAGGGGGGCAATGAACAGGGCTCTTGCATCTCCTCTCTGCGGTCTCGTGATCGCGTCGTTCGTCACGGTGCTCTCATCCGGATGCGCGATCTTCCGTTCCCGCGCCCCGGAGCCGGCTGATGTGAAAGTCGAGCGGTTCGATCTCGCCTCCAACACCGTCACGACCGTGAATGCACCCGCCGATTCCACCTATCGCCTGGGCATCGGCGACGTGCTGGCCATTTCGATCTACGGGGAGGACGGCAGTCTCCGGGAATTGCCGGTGGACCCCAGCGGCAACATCTCGTACCTCATGGTCGGAACCGTGGCCGCGGCAGGTCGCACGATTGACGACCTTCGCGCGGACTTGCAGAAACGGGTTTCCGGGAAGCTGGTGCGCGGTGTGGCGCAGGTGTCTCCGGTGCGCTTCGGCAGCCAGACCTACACCATCCTCGGCGAACTGAACTACCCCGGAACGTACCTGATCGAGGGCCGCACCACCATTCTGGATGCGATCGCGCGGGCGCGCGGAATCCGGACCGGGTACTTCCGGAATTCCACGGCGGAAATGGCCGATTATCGCGGCGCCGTGCTGATGCGGGGCGGAAAGGCTGTTCCGGTTGATTTCGAGTCGCTCATGAAAAGCGGCGACGTGACCCAGAATGTGGAACTGCGAAACGGCGACATCCTTAATATCCCATCTTCGCTGGTGCGGAACATCTATGTGCTGGGGGAAGTGAATTTCCCGCGAACGGTTGGTTTTGTCTCCTCGCTCTCCCTGATGCAGGCGCTGACCGAGGCGCGAGGGCTGAAGGGCACATCCGACGGGCGGCTCGTGGTGGTGCGGGGTTCGCTCGCTCAGCCGGAAGCGCGCGTGGTGCGATTCGAACGCATCCTGTCCGGCAAAGATCCCAACCTGCCGCTTGCGCCGGGCGATATCGTGTACGTGCCGCCGAAACGTCTCACCCTGCTGCGCGAGATCGTGGAAGCCGCGATCTCGGCTTTTGCCAATAAGGTTTCGGCGGGCAGCGCCTCGCAGGTCTACAAGAACACCTTCGGCGCCGGGGAGGAGAGCCGGTGAGCGCCATGCTGATGTCATCGTTTCCGGATGCGAGCGATGGGTTGCGGAGGATCGGTTCATGGTGATGGATGCTCGGAAACAAGGAGCAGGGGAAGAGGATTCGACCGCTTTCTTCTCTCGGGAGGCCGTCTCGGGTGTTCCTTGGATGGTCGCCAACAAGGCGGCCATGCTCTTCGTCTACATGGGGCTCTCCGTTCTGACCGTGCGTTTGCTTGGGCCGGTGGAGTATGGCCGTTTCGTGCTGGCGCGCAGCATCATGGAATTCCTGGCCATCCTTTGCGCGATGGGTCTCGACGTGGCCATTTTGCGTTTTGTTCCCGAACTGGTGGCCACCCGGAACAAAGCCGGTCTCCGCCGGTTTCTGCTCCGCGTCCTGGCCCTGCAACAGGCGGCCGCGGCCATCGCCGTCGTGGCGCTCATTCTGGCGCGGCCGCTTCTGGAGCGCACGTTCCGGGTCGATCTCGCGGGAGTGCTCCTTCCGGCCGGAAGTCTTCTCGCCGCCACGATCTTCAAGGATGCGATGAACAATGCGTTCACCGCCCTCTTCCGCGCCAGGATCGTGGCCGTGCTGTCCTTCCTCAATGGCGTCCT
>VGWG01000046.1 GCA_016873675.1 Lentisphaerota bacterium
ACCGACGAAACCGGCACTCTATAGGATGGCGCCGGGCGGAAGGGCGTGCCCGTTTGCGCCCCCTGACCACCCCAAAGCCCCCTCACTGTCGAAAAACCGCCTGTTTTCGGCCTTTTCTGGCGACTGGTCCATGGCTGCGGAGCGCGTGTAGGCGCAGGTTATCGGCGGCGACGCTCCTTAGGCGAGGATTTGGGAAACATAATTTCCCTTGACGGTTCGATGTCCAGAGAATACTATGCGCTCGTACCTTGCGTTGCGCGAATGTCTTCCGTATTCACATGGTACCCCAACGAAAGAGGAGGCCTGACATGGCAAGAACAAAAACAACCAAGACCCGCCGCGTGGTTTTCTCCGTGCAGGCCGATCCGGAATCCATCGTTTACCTGGCTGGTTCGTTCAACAACTGGGATCCCCTGGCCAAAGAGATGACCGACAAGAAGCATACCGGCATCTTTTCAGCAGCCGTGATGCTGCAGCCCGGGACGCACGAGTACAAGTTCGTGATCAACGGCACCTGGTGCGTCGATCCCACCAACAGCGACTGGACTCAGAACAGCCTTGGGACGCTGAACAGCGTGCTCGTCGTGGATCCGTGATCGACGTCTGAAACCTGCGCGTGCAGAACCGACGAAGGCGGTTGTGCACGCGCCACCGCCGTCAACCCTGCGTCATCGCGCGCCTGGCGTCGAGGTCGGCCTCGCGCCGGCGGACGGTTTCGCGTTTGTCCTGCTGGTTCTTGCCGCGGCAGACGCCGATCTCGACCTTGACGAGGCCTTTCGGTGTGAGGTAGAGCCGCAACGGAATGAGCGCCAGCCCCTTCTGCTCCTGTTGGACCTGCAGTTTGCGGATCTGCCCCTTGTGCATCAGCAGGCGCCGAGTCCGCAGGGAGTCGTGATTGCGGCGGTTGCCAAACGCATAGGGCGGAATCGTCACCTGATGCAGGAAGAGCTGGCCGTTGGAGGCCTTGGCATACGACCCGGACAGGCCCGCCTCGCCGTTGCGAACCACCTTGACCTCGGTCCCCATGAGCGCGAGACCCGCTTCGAACTTCTCCAGCACGGCGTACTCGTGCAACGCCTTGCGATTGACGGCCAGATTGCCGCCGCGCCTGTTTTTCTCATCGGCCATGGCTCATCAGCTCCACGGACTGCCGCTCACGGGACTGGCCGTGGAGGAGATGCGTCGTTCCCGCTCCGGCGCCGGTCTCAGTGCGTTGACGCGAATTTCACCTGAATCTTCTGCCGCCGCGCAATGGCGTCAAAATCGACCTCGGCAATAATCATGCCCTCGGCAATCTCACGCAAGGCGACATCCAATTTATCCTCGTCTGTCGACTCGGGCTTGATGTACGGACGCATGCCGGCGTTCAACTGGCGCACCCGCTTCGAAACCAGGTTCACCAACACGGGCGCACAGGGAATACGGGCTTTTGCCTTCTCGAGCAGTTCAAGTTTCACGGTATCTCCTTGAAAAAAACGGAATGTCACTGTAACCCAGATGCCCTGTGTTCGTCAAGGGCGAATAATTGCAGATATAGTGCGTGCCTTTATGGGACGCGAGGGTCTATACTGTGCAGTTAAGGTGTGGCTAGCTTGTGCACGATTACTGGAGCCGCGAAAACCCTGAGGAAGTGCGCTATGTTTAATCTGAACGAGTCCTTTGCCGTCGGGAAGCTTCTTTCCCTCTGCGCCCTCGCCTGTTCGCTCCTGCTGGGAGCCGTCTCCGGAGTCCGTGCGGATGATCCTGCGGCCGCGCGGTTCCGGGGCCCGTTGACCTACGACTTCGGCGTGACCAACGTCACGTGGGAGGCCGCGACACCGGAGTACAGCTTCGTCACCTTCGACCTGTCCTGGTCCTATTCCTGGCGGCTGAAGTGGACGGAACCGGCCAAGACCAGCGTGACCGGGAAGGACATCGAAATCGAGAACTGGGATGCCGCCTGGGTGTTCGTGAAGTTCCTGCCGGAAAAGGATTCCGAGAAAGCGAAAGAGCGCAACCACTGGCTCCACGCCACATTGGCGAGCGACTCGGGTGATCACGTCATGCCGGCCGGCGCGACGAATATGGTGAAAGTGTCCGACGACGGCAGCTGCGGCATGGGACTGTTCATCTTCCGCGATGCCATCGGGCACGGCCGTAACGATTGGAAAGGGATCAAACTGCGCTGGATGCACCCGCCTTCGCTCGGAAGCTCCGGCGCGGCAAGCGACGCCACGTTCGATCCCGCCAAGGCGGCCATTGCCGTGCATGCGATCGCGATGGTGTATGTGCCGGAGGGGCCGTTTAAAGTCGGGTTGGCGAAGAAATCGGGTTTATCGCCGTTCGCAGACGGCCCGGACGTGCCCATCACGCAATATACTCACGATGTGGGGCTCAATGGAATCCCGGAGGGGCTCCGCACGATCATCGAGACGACCACCAGCAAGGACGGGGGGCCGTATCTGCAGTGGGATGCCGAACCGAGCAGTTCCCGCTTTACGGATGGTGGATGGAGGGGTGGACCCATGATTCCGTTTCTGGTGGACGCGGAGTGGAACGGCCCGTTGACGGAAGGGACGCGGGCGCGCCGAATCGGGCCCGTCGCGGGCCAACTCTGGAGCACACACACGTTTACTGAACGGGGTGGCGGCGGCGGTTGGTTCGGCAGCAATATTGGCGGGACCGAACCGTTGAACGACGACTACCCCACCGGTTATGAGTCGTTCTATTGCATGAAATACGCTTTGACGCAGGGACAGTACGTGGACTTTCTCAATTCGCTTCCGCCGGATGTGGCAGCCGGTCGCGTCATTCTCTCACGCGGTATCAGCGACACATCGGGAGGGATGGATACCCACGAAGTCAAGGTCGATCAAGGCCCCGGTTTCCAACCCTACACCGTGATCGAGAGAGGCGGCTGCACGATCACCTCGTCAGCGGATATTCCCGTGAAGATTCCAATGGGGGCGGATCTGACCGACACCAGTGGGGAAGCGCGGACGGGGACCGACGCTCGCAGCAAGGACTTGGGCGCCTCAATTCTGAAGGCCTTTGATGGGGAACAGGATGACGAGGCCAGGGCAGGCGGCAGCACAGTGAAAGAACCCACGATGCAACGGCCCGTCTATTCGGCAAGATGTCCGTTTCGCAGATGCGTTGGCGTCGACGGAGCGGACACGCGCGCGTACGCCGTGTGGGCCGGCTTGCGGCCGATGTCGGAACTGGAGCGACTCAAGGCAGAGACTGGGGGGCGCGATCCTTCAGCACCCGATGATCCGGGGTTGACCGAACTCGACCTGGACGGGCCTCCCGTCATGCTGGACCTGGGTTTGCCCACGGAACGCTTTGCCAAAGGGGATTCGCACTATGGCTGCGATCTTGCCACGCGGGTCGGTTGTCGCGCTACGCCAACCAGCGATCGGGGAGCCGCGCTGGCCACCTATTGGGGTATCTCGGAAATGAGCGGGCCCGCGATACCGCTGACCAGCCGCCAGTTCCGGGGAACGCATGGCGATGGCACGATGCCTGCCGGCACCCCGGGCGCGCCTTTCAAAGTGGAGCTTGTCGAGTTCAAAGAAACGCCTGGTGACTGGCCTGTTTGGCCTCAATACAATCCCCGCCATATCAGATCGCTGTGCCGGCTTGTGGCATCTGCGGACACCCGGATTCGTCCCGAAGCCACGCCGGGGCAAGGCCGGATCAAGAAACCCGTTCGGACGCCGACCGAACCCGTTGTTTCCGCCGAGGCCGCACAGCCGGTCAGCCAGCCGCCGCAGGCCGACACCATCAAAGTCACCAACGTCAAATGGGAAGCCGGCGCCAAGGACTTCAGCACGGTCTCGTTCGATCTGGCCTGGAACAACTCCTGGCGGGCCAAGTGGGATGAGCCGGCGGAGAAGAACGTGACCGGCAAGCCGATGACCGTCGAGAGCTGGGATGCGGCCTGGGTGTTCGTGAAATTCCGGCCTGCCGGGGCGAAAGACACCCTGCATGCGACGCTCGCCGTCCAGTCGGATGAGCATCGGGTTCCGGCCGATGCGAGCCTGGACGTCGGCGCGACGGATGACGGCGATCGGGGCGTCGGGGTGTTCATCTACCGCAAGGCTGCGGGTGTTGGCGCAAACGACTTCAAGGGTATCCAATTGCGCGTGATACATGCGGGCGATCAGGCCCCCGACAAGACGGCACAGGTGAGCGTGCATGCCCTGGCGATGGTGTATATTCCCGAAGGTCCATTCGCGTCGCGGAGCCCGTGGGGCCACGCGCTGACGGTCATCACCACGCCGAAAGCGACGCAACCGGGCGGCCATCTGGAGTCAGGGCCGATGACGGTGCCGCTCAGCGACGATTGGCCGAATGGGTACACGGCGTACTACTGCATGAAGTACTCGATCTCGCAGGGGGAATACGCCGACTTCCTGAACTCCATACCGTCGTTGAAATACAATGGCGGACGCTATGCGTTGCTGGCGATGGAAAACCGCCCCTTCCATAACCAAACGTTATACAATTTCAACGGCTATACCATCCGGACAAATGCGGCTGGCGTGTACCGATCCGATGTGCCGGACCGGCGCTGCAACCTGCTCTCGCTACCCGATATTCAAGGCTTCACAGCGTGGGCGGGACTGCGTATGCCGACCAATCTGGAGTATGAAAAAGCCTGTCGCGGGCCGCGCGCCGTTGCCACTGGCGCCGAGGCGTGGATGCCGGCAACGTGCGCCCCGGCGGCGGGCATCGACAAATCAGTCCTGAACGAGCCGACGGCCATGGGGCCCGGACCGTCCTACTGGGGCATTCGTGAACTGAGCCTGAGCGGTTGCATTCAGGAGTGGCCATCGCTCATGCACAACGAGCCGGCCGTTATCAATGCAAAACGGGACAGGGTGCTGAAAATCACCTGGGTTCACGGCATTGGTTCGGCCAGTATTCCGGAGAATTGGCCCCCCACCACCGGGGAGTGGTACTACCAAGGTAGCTGGCGCCTCTGGTCGTATGGCACGATGGGCCACTGGGTCGCGGCCGATGAGCTCAACCGGATGCAGTATGGTCGGATCGACGGGGGCCGAACCGGCCGCTACGGCGCGCGCGCCGTGCGGACCGCGCCGGTTCAGGTCGATCCCAATGCGATGCTTCAGATCGACGAGCTGCCGAGGATGGCGGGTGCGGATGTCGGCGTTTTTCACCTCACGGGCCGGTTCAACAACACGGGTGACCGGCCGCTCAACCTGGAGCTGGCTATTCCGATTCCCGATGTGTGCTTCCTGGATGGACCGGCTTCACGTGCATTCACGGCGGCACCCAAAGCCGTAACGCCATTCAAGATCACACTGGCATTGACCTACAAGAACTTGATGACCGGCGGGATTCGCGGTGCCACGCTGCTCCCGGTTCAGCTTCAGGTTAAAGATGGCAAGGTGCTGCAGAAGCTCCAGGTTCCGATCCAGATGGGACCACTTACGGGGGCGCGGTTGCCGGTGCTCAGCTCGGTCCAGGTTGGCGAAGTGGCCGTGCGGATCACGAATGCCACCGAGCGCGCCTGTGCGGTGGCGGTGCGCCTGTCGCCGGTGGGCGTCACGCTGGACACGACCGCCACGAATGTTTCGGTGGCGGCCGGGTCGGGTGCCCATCTCGTTTTTGCTACGCCCCGACAGGCATTTACCAATCAAGGCCCGTTCCGGATACCCTACGGCATCACCGTTGCATCGGCCGATCCGCAAAACGGCGAGGCCGTCGTGGACTTGCGCACAGAAACCCGTTGGTGGATCACCAAGCGGGTCAAGAGCAGGCCCAAAGCGGGCGCGCTCGACGAGGGTCCCATCGGCGGGTCCGATCCGGGAAGCGCACTGCCCGGCTTGGATGATCTAGTCGCTTATGACCGCGCTGTTTTCAAGGCCAGCAAACCGCCGAAGGACTGGACACCGCTGACCTGCGGCGCGAGTCTCGTATTCGGTAAAGACGCCGATCTGCCATCGCATGGGTCCGCCATGCTGGCAGCGACGCGCGTGGAGACGCCGGTGGACCGGGATGCGGTTTTGAACGTTCAGCATATAACCAAATCGGGGTTTACTATCACGGTTTGGGTCAACGATGCGATTGTGCTCAAGCAGGGTGGCAGCACCGGTATCAACGAGACCAAACCGTTTACCCTTCACAAGGATGGAAACACGTTGATGTTCGAGTGTCGGTCGCGAGAAAGCGGAGTCATCAAGCCTGGGACGCTTAATTTGCAATTCAGCGGCGCTACAGACGGAAAGCCGATTAACGATCTGCTGTTCGACATTGAGAACGTCCCTGTTGGACTCTGAGAGATCACGTCGTGCGCGCGTGGATGGCGACACGCGCGCGACGATCGATAGCGGCAAACGCCTCGCGGACGAATCAACGATGGGACGTTTATGATGGCTGGCAGCGACCAACCGGCGGAACGGAATTTGGCGCGTGGACACGCCGCGCCATTTCTGGTGTGGGTCGGGTGCATTGCGGTGCTGGCGGCGGCGGAGCGGCTGTTCCCTCTCCCGGCACTGGTACAACCGTGGGTTTATGCGGTTAAGTCGGCAGCCTGTGCGGCGTTGTTTCTGTGGTGGCGTCCATGGCGGATCTATCCGGCGATGCGCCTCCGAAACGCGCTGTGGGCTGTGGCGGCGGGGCTGGCCGTGGCGGGGCTGTGGGTGCTGCCCGAAACGGTGTGGTTTGGACAGGCGTTCCCATCGGCGCAGGCGTTCTACCACCGCTGGCTGATCCTGATGCCCGGCGTCTATCCCGACTATTATGATCCCGCGAGGTTCCCCCTGCTGCCACCGGGTTTTGCAGGTTCGATCTACGATCCGGCGGTCTGCGGATGGGGGCTGTCCCTCGCTCGACTGGTCGGTTCGGCCCTCGTGATTGCGGTTATTGAAGAGTTTTTCTTTCGCGGGTTTCTCTACCGCTGGCTCCGTCAGGAGGCGTTCTGGAAAATCCCCCTGACCCGCTGGGACCTGTCAACGTTCTGGATCGTCGTGCTGGTTTTCGGAATCGAGCATGACCGCTGGCTCGCGGGGATGGCGGCGGGCGCGGTTTACGGGCTGCTGGCGGTGCGCACGGGCGACCTCTGGGCCGCCGCCCTGGCGCATGGGCTGACCAATCTTGCGCTCGGAGCCTACGTGCTGCTTTGCGGTCGCTACGGTTTTTGGTAAAGTACACGATTCATTTTTACGAAAGGGGACGCAAGTATGGCGGCGATGGCGAAGCTGAATCGGGAGTATGCCCTCAGGATGCTGGGCGTCGGCGCGCTGATGTTCGGCCTGGCCGGATGGTCGCTCTATGACGGTCTGGTCGGCTATCCGAGACTGAACGCCCGATACGCGGAAATCCGTCCGGGACTGATCGGCCTCGCGATGACTGCAGGCGAGCTGACCAAGCCCGCAGGCGATGATCGCGTCTCCGTGTATGAGCGCGCCTTTCTGGAAAAAGGGCTCAAGGCACCCAATGCCACGCTCTCCAAACTCAAAGCGCTCAACGAACAGGCGCGCAGCCAGCAGGCACCCGAGGGTCAGGCCGACCGCTTCCGCGAGCAGCAGGTCGAGGCGGCGCGGTCCATGCTCGACAAGCCCGCGCGCAGCGAGCATGAGATACAATCTCAGTTTGTGATGGCACTCCTTGCGACGCTCGCGACGCTCGCGGCGTGTGCCGCAGTCGGTTTCAAGGCGAAACGGTGCTTCACGGCAGACGACGCCGGACTGAGGGGATTTGCGGCGGATGTGATCGCGTATGACGCCGTTGCGTCGGCCGACTGGAAGCAGTGGGATGAAAAACGGATCATTCGCTTCAGCCTCCGGGACGGCCGCAGGCTGAAGCTCGACGGCTGGCATTTCACCGGCGCCGAGGCGGTCGTGGAGGAACTGCTGCGGCGACGCCCCGAGTTGAAACCGGAAAAAGGTTAACCATCAACGCGATTGGTTGTGCGCATGGCGACGGGCGAGACATCGGATTACGAACTTCTGGACAGCGGTGCGGGGCGCAAGCTGGAGCGCTTCGGCAGCGTCACGGTGTCGCGTCCCTGCGCACAGGCGGTCTGGAAGCCCCGCCTGGATCCGCATGCGTGGGAGCGCCGGTCGACAGCCGCCTTTGACCGCGAGGAGGGAAACCAGTGGCACAACCGCGGCGCGCTCCCCGAGACGTGGACAATCATGATCGACGGACTTTCCTTCCGTCTGTCGGGGACCAACTTCGGACACCTCGGCATCTTTCCCGAGCAGCGGGCGCAATGGGCGTGGATCCGTTCGCTGATTGCCGCCACCCAGCCGCCGCCTGGCACAGGCCCCGTATCCGTTCTCAACCTCTTCGCCTACTCGGGCGGGGCAACGCTCGCAGCCGCGCACGCTGGCGCGGAGGTCTGCCATCTGGACGCATCCAAGGGCATGGTGCAATGGGCGCGCGAGAACGCGGAAATCAACGGCCTCGCCCGGCATCCGATCCGCTGGATTGTCGACGACACCCACAAGTTCCTGACCCGCGAGATCAAGCGCGGCCGGCGCTACGACGCCGTGATTCTCGATCCGCCGACCTTCGGTCGCGGCCAGAACGACGAGATCTACAAAATCGAGCGTCATCTCCCCGAAACGCTGGCCCTGTGCCGCCAAGTCCTGAGTGACCGGCCGCGCTTCATGCTTCTCAGCGCCCATACGCCCGGCTTCTCGCCGGTGGTGCTGGCCAACGTCCTGACTCAGGCGGTCAGCGGGCTGGGCGGCGGCATCGCCTCGGGCGAGATGCTCCTCACCGGCGCACACCACGTGCTGCCACTTCCCAGCGGTGCCTTCGCGCGATGGGATGCCAGAGCCGCCGAGGCGCTCGATTCCCCGCTTTCGGATTGACATTCCCAGAGAACCTGCTAAATTACCGCCAATTGCACGGTGCTTGGCGATTCTTCCCCGTGCCGTCCTGTTCCGCCGCCTCAGGCTTAATCTGCGGATTCTGTGCCGGTCTTTTGAAGAATTCTCATCCGGGCCAGAATAAACTGAGGGAGTGATCATGGATCAGGAAGACGGGTGTCAGAGTGGTGTCGGCATGGACGATGTATCCCATGCGGATGAGGCGGGGACCTTCGCCGCCTTTAAATTTTCAGACAAGATTCGCAAGGGCGTTGAGGCCGCCGGGTTCAAGGTGCCCAGTCCGGTGCAGCGCGATGCGATTCCGTATGTGCTGGCCGGCCGTGATCTGATCGCTCAGGCGCAGACCGGCACGGGCAAGACCGCGGCGTTCGCCCTGCCCGCCATGCAGCGGATGACCCTGGACCGGGGGATCGAGTTGCTGGTCATCACGCCCACCCGCGAACTGGCGACACAGGTCAGCGGCGAAATCCACCGCCTGGGGCGCTTTGCCGGCGTGGAGACCGGCACGGTGTATGGCGGACAGTCCTACGGCGTCCAGCTCCGTATGCTGGAACGGGGCGTGCACGCCCTGGTGGCCACGCCCGGCCGCCTGCTCGATCTGCTCCGTTCCGGCAAGCTGGCCGGCATGCGTCCGTGGATGGTGGTGCTGGACGAGGCCGACGAGATGCTCGATATGGGCTTCCTGGACGACGTGAAGGAGATCCTGTCGCATGTGAAGGAGGAACACCAGACGCTGCTCTTTTCGGCGACGATGCCCGACCCGATCCGACGCCTGGCCGAAAAGTTCATGCGTGATCCGATCTCGGTGCGAACCGTCGAGGACCAGGCGGCGACCAAGGCAGACATCCGGCAAGTGTATCACGTGATCGCCGAGAGCGAACGCGAAGTCGCGCTGGTGCGGCTGCTGGAGTCGCTGCGGCCGCGCAAGGCCATCGTCTTCTGCCGGACCCGCGAGGAGACCGACCGGCTGCAGGAGGCGCTGAGCAGCCACGGCTTCGGCGCGCGCGCGCTGCACGGCGACATGGAGCAGCGGCAGCGCAACACCGTGATGAGCGGCTTTCGGCAGGGATCGAGCGATATCCTCGTGGCAACCGACATCGCCGCGCGCGGCCTCGATGTTCCCGACGTGTCGCATGTCTTCAACTACCACCTGCCGTTCGATGCCAAGGGCTACGTCCATCGCATCGGGCGGACCGGCCGCGCCGGCAAGAAGGGGACGGCGATCACGCTGGTCACCCCGCGGGAGTTTGAGACCATCAAGCGACTCGAACGGGGGATCGGCGCCAAGCTCGAAGGGCAGCCCGTGCCCAGCCTGAAGCAGTTGCGAGTGAATCGCCGCGCCCTCCTCTCCGAGGCGCTCGAGAATCAGG
Source organism: Lentisphaerota bacterium (assembly GCA_016873675.1). Taxonomy (NCBI): domain Bacteria; kingdom Pseudomonadati; phylum Lentisphaerota; species Lentisphaerota bacterium. The sequence goes on from VGWG01000046.1 coordinate 10,220, forward strand.
CGATCTCTCCCAACGGGCGGGTGCTGGTGCTCGAACTCATCGCCAGCGGTGCGGATCCGGTTGATGTGGCCGCCAAGCTGGCGTCCAAGATTCTGGACCAGCACGCGGAATCGGGACCCGAGACCATCGGCCTGGCCCAAACGCAGCTCGACCAGCTCCGCCGGCAGCAGGGACGCGATTACGGCGGCCGGGATCGTCGGGGCGGCGGCCCGCCGCCCCGTTTCCAGCGCGGCGGCGGCAGAGGCGGCGATGGCCGCGGAGGACGTCCCCCGCAACGCCCCGGCGCGGGCCGTCCCAAATGACCTCCCTTCCACAAGGGATGAGCTCGTATTGATCTTCTGCCTGGCGCTGTTCGTGATTGTGATCGCCGCGTTGTGCTCTCGCCAGAGCGGAAGAACCTATGGCAGCCGCGGATCCGGCGGCTTGTACTGGGGCGGCTGGCGGGCGGCGGCTTCCGGGGGGGCGGCGGCGGTTTTTCGGGCGGTGGGGGCGGTTTTTCGGGCGGTGGGGCATCCGGCCGTTGGTAGGAAACTGGCATCGCGTCTCGTGGACCACCGGCGACGTGGCCGTAGCCGGACGTGGCACTTTAAATGCTGTTGAGTTTTTCAAAGTGAGGCGTGATATGGCACCTATGAGAATCAACGCGGTGTGGGCGGCGGCCGCCGGCGTGCTGGCGGCCGGATCGGCTTGGGCGCAGGGTGCGGCGGCGACGACGGCGAACACCGGCCAGAGCCTCGAGGAGCTGTTCGAACGGGGCGGCCCGCTGATGTGGCCGATCCTGCTGTGCTCGGTGGTGATGGTGGCATTCATCTTTGAGCGGTGGATCGGATTGCGCCACAGCCGGATCTTTCCGTCCAAGCTCCATGAGCGGCTCGTCGGGCTGGCCCGCGCAGGCCGCCTGGAGGAGGCGCTGGAGGCCTGCCGGACCGGACGCTCGGAGTTTGCGCGGCTCGTGGGCGGCGGCCTGGCGCGAGCCGAGTCGGGCGGCTTCGAGATGGAGGCGGGCCTCGAGGAGGAGGGCGGCCGCGTCCTCTACAACCTGCGCAGCAATTGCAAGCCGCTGGCCATCGTGGCCGATGTCGCGCCGCTCCTCGGCTTGATGGGCACCGTGACCGGCATGATCAAGGCGTTTGACGTGGTGGCCAAGTCCAACGCCCTCGGCCGGACCGAACTGCTGGCCGAGGGCATCAGCGAGGCGCTCCTCACCACGGCGTTCGGCATGGCGGTCGCCGTCCCGTCCGTCATCGTCTACCATGTCTTCCGCATCCGCGCCGAGAACCTGTTGCGCGAAATGGAAGACGCCGCGCTCGAGATCGTGGCGGCCATGCGCAAGGGACTGAAGCGGTAACCGGAGGTGCGACATGCGCGCATTATGCCAGGATGACGAGGGCAGCGGCGTGCGCATTGCGCCGTTGATTGACATCGTGTTCCTCCTGCTGATCTTCTTCCTCGTGGCAACCACCTTCTATGAGGCCGAAAAGGACATCACCATCCGCCTGGCACCCGCGACCGAAGGGGGCGAACGAGCCAAACTGCCCGATCTGCTCATCGTGAACGTCAGCGAGGCGGGCGCGATCGTGGTGAACCAGCGTATGCTGACCCTCGACCAGCTCGACGGTCTCTTCGCCGAAGCGCAACGCCAGCACGGCAGCGTCTCGGTGGTGATCCGCTGCGACAAGCGGTCGCGGCATACCGATTTCGTGAAGGTGCTCAACGCCTGCGAGAAGGCGAAGATCACGCAGGTCTCCGTGGCGACGTTTCAGACCGATGAGTAGAGCGGCCCGCGGTGCGACGGTCACCGAAGGGAGGACGTGTGGCGACGGAACAGCGGACAACGGGACGGTTGAACCGGCTCGCCCGGCGCGCGCTGCTGGGCGCGTGCCTGGTGTGCGCCGCAACCGGCCGCGCCGCGCTGTTCGACTCCCGCGGTCATTACGGGTTTGTCTCCCTCGGCGCGGACGAGGCCCCCGGCGCCACCGCGTTCTCGGCGCGCGTGGAAGGCCCTTCCGGCTCGGGGGACGTGCGCCGCGTGCTCGCCCGGCCGGCCGGCGGCGGCTGGCAGATTTTCGTCGGCGGATGGCCCGCTGCCGCGCAGGGACTGTCGGACCTCGTGCTGTGCGCGCAGGGCGCCTCCGGCACGCGCGAACTGCGCTTCCCGCAAACGGTGACGGCCGCGGCCGGCCGGATGGACGTGGCGCTGGTTATTGATGACTCGTTCAGCATGCGCAAGACCGATCCCGCCCGCCTGCGCGTCAACGCGCTCACCCGCTTTGCGCGCATCGCCGCCAGCCGCGGGGCCGTGCGCACCCTCTCGGTCGTGGCGTTTGACCGGCGTCCGCGTTTGCTCCTCCCCCCCACCCCGCCCGCCGATACCGCCCCCTTCGAACAGGCCATGGCGGGGCTGGTCGCGCGCGGCCCGACCGATCTCGATGCGGCGTTCGTCCTGGCCGGCCAGACCCTCGCCACCCTCTCCGACTCCCGCAAAATCGTCGTGGTGCTGTCGGACGGCCGAGACGAGCCGGGCCGCTATGACGACGCCCATCGCCGGTTCGCGGCCTCGCGCATCCCGGTCTATACCGTCGGACTCTCCCCGCTGGCCGACAGCAATACCCTGGATCGCATCGCCCGCGATACCGGCGGGATGTATTCATTTGCGCCCGATATGACCCGCCTGGAGGCGATCTTTCAGGAAATCGTGCTGGCGATCCACCCCTCGGTGACGATCGGCGCCTGGGACCTCACGGCGGCCGATGCCGACGTTCCGGTTGACGACAGCGTGCGCCTGCTGACACTGACGCTGACCGACGACGAGGATGTCCAGGCCGTCATCACACCCCCGGACGGCGGAGCGGCAGTGGCGTTGCGGTCGGCCCGCGCGAGCGACGCCCTCGCCGAGCGGTATGCCCCCGCTCGCGGTCTGTGGCACGCCACAGGACTCGGCGCCTTGACGGCGACCGCCGAAAGCGATCTGGAACTCGTGCTGTTCCCGCGTGTGGGCGTGGCAACCGACGCCGTGCCCCAGGTGGTGGCGGCGCTGGTCCTGCGCGAAGGCGATGCGATGATCCGCGATTGCGACGTGTCGCTGATCACCGGCACGGGCGGCGCTCAGCAGAAGCTCGAATGGAACGAACGGGGCTATTTCGAGGGTTTTGTCGTTCCGTCCGGCGCAGGCCCGGCGGTCTGGCAGGCAACGGCGCGGGGTGTCACCGGCGCCGGCCTTCCCTTTCAACGCATCGCCGTCCAGAGGCAGCAGGTGGCACCGATGCGGCGTGACGCGCTCTGGGTGCAGCCCAAGCCGGTGGTTCTCGAACTCGACCCCGGTTGCACGGTCACGGGACGGGTGGTGATCGCGGGACGCGGACGCTTCACCGCCGATGTGCAGGGGTTCGGCGCGGACGTGTCGCTGCTGCAGAGCGGCGGAGAAATCCCCGAGGGACGTCAGCTCGAACTGGGACTGGCGGTGACGGCGGGCCCTGACGCGCGTCCCGGCGCGACCACCGGTCAGGTCGTGGTGGCCGTCGGCAAGCTACCCCGCGCTGCGGTGAGTGTCTGCGTGCGCATCCGCGCGCCGCCGATTGCCGTCGGCCCCAGGGAGCTGGCGTGGCATGATGTCGCGCCGGGACAGGCGGTGACCGGAACGGTGTGGGCCGTGGCGCGGTCCGCCGACCGCGCTTGCCGCGTGCAGGCGGTGGCGCTGGGGTTTGACGGCCGCTCCGGCGGCGTTCGCGACGTGACGCTGGGGGTCGAAACCACACGCTGGCAGATGGTGATCGGAACTGCGGGCATCGGCTCCACCACCCAGCTCACCGGCCGGGTCGCGGTCAGTTGGGGCTGGGATACCGTCGAGGTCCCCTGGACGGTGCGGGTCGTCGTTCCGGAACCCGAAGTCATTCCCGAGCCGGAACCGGAGCCGGAGCCGGCGGTGGTCACCGATCCGGAGCCGGAATCGGAACCCGAACCGGTCATCGAACCGCCGCAGCCCGAACCGGATCCAGCTCCGGAAGTTGCGCCGCCGGCCCCATCCGCCGCCGAACCGGCGGCCGTCACCCCCGCGCCAGCCGGAGATACCCATGCGTGGCGGATGACGGGGGTGCTCATCCTCCTGTTGATTCTCCTGTACCTGCTGTGGCGGATGACGCGAGGCGACGAAAACCGGCTCGCCAAGTATTTTGCCGCCAGTCTGGTCATGCATATACTGGTGTTTCTGTTGTGCCTGGATCTGCTGTTGCAGACGCGGGTGGTGACCCTGGATCAAATCTCGCCCACGCTGGCGGTGACGATCGGATCGCTCGAGGAGAAGCTGGGGTTCTCGCTGGCGCCCGCAGCCGGCGCCGTCGCCGTGAAGGACACGCAGGCCGAACTGGACGTACAGGCCAGGGCGGACCTGTCGCTTGCGGCGTCCGAGGCGCGCACCGCGGCCGATCTCGCACAACCCGATCTCAGCGCGAGCGCCGTGGCGGCAATGGAGGCGCAGACGCGCGAGCGGACGCCCGACCCGCTGGAGCGGCAGGCCGAAGAGGCGGCCAAGCAAGCCCTTCAACCCGATACGCCCGCCGAGAAGCAACCCGAAGTCGCCGCCAAACGGCGCGAATCGGAACAAACCGTTGAGCACGCGCGTGTGTTCGAAGCCACGCGCGCAACGGCTGTTCAGCGGCACGCGACAGAACGCCGTGAGATGCAGGTGACGCTGCCGCAGCATGGCGCAGAGGTTCAGGACGTCGCTGTTGCCCCCACACCGCTCAAACGACAGGCCGCCGCCGCGTTGCACGCCACAGAATCGGCTGAGCGTGAACTGGCGCCGACCGCTGAGGCGAGTCCTGAAGACCTCCGGCAGGCGTCGGCCAAACACGCAGAACGGGTGGCGCAGGCCGATGCTGCACGATCGGTGGATCGGCAACGGGCCGTGACTGATGGCGGCGCGGCACAACGGAAGACGGCAACGGCGATCAGCGTGGCGGCCGGCGCCAACGCGCGACAGCCAGAGGCGGCGACGGTCGCACTGGCGCGTGTCGCCTCCGCTGCCGCCTCACCCGAAACCGCGCGCCCGGAGAGTTTTGGATCCGAACGGCAGGCGGCGGGCCCCGCCGCGGTGGCTGCGGAGGCGGTCGCGCTGGCGGCCGGTACGCAGCGCCGCGACGCACCCGCCGCGACGCCGGCCGGAAGCGAACCGGCAGCCGCCACAGTCGCCCGCGCGGCGGAAGCGGCTGGCGGCGCGGCGCGGCGGAAAACGTCAACGGCGATCAGCCTGACGGCCGCAGCCGACGCTCACCGGCCGGAGGCGGCGCGAGACGTCGGAATCGCCCTTCCCAAGAGGACGGGCCAGCCGCAGCGTGGCCAGAACGGCGCCGGCGATCTGGCCTTGAAGGGCGGCAGCGGCGGTCCGGTCACGGTTTCGGCGACGCTGGCCCTGGCGCAATACGGCGGTGACTGGGATTGCGCGCGGACAGCGATGATGTTTTTAAGCCACCAGCTTCGTGAGCGGACCGGCATGTCGCTGATGGCTGGAGACATCGTCGTGCGGCTCGATCAACCCGAGCTGCACCGGCTGCCGTTCGTATATCTGACCGGCCATAATGATTTTCGTTTCACGGACGCGGAAGTGCGCAACCTGCGCGACTACCTGCAGAAAAACGGACACCTGTGGGCCGATGACTCGACGCACTACCGCGACGAGACCTTTGACCGGGCCTTCCGGCGTGAAATCGCGCGGGTGCTTCCGGGCGCGGTGATCGAACGGCTGGGCGCCGATTTCGACGGCTGGCGCACCGGTTACGACCTGACCCGCGGCTACAAGGGCTACGCCATTCCGCCGGGAGACAAATACCGCGAGGACTACATCGAGGGGATACGGATCAACGGACGTGTCGCCGTGGTCTACACGCGCAACGATTATGGTGACGGCCTCAACATCGATCCCCACACGCAGCCGCTCAAGGATTCACTCACCAGCCTCAGTCCGGCGGAAATGCAGGAAGGGGCGACGCGGATGGGGGTCAATCTCGTCCTATACTTCCTCAGTCAGCACGGCGGGATTGATGTGACGTTTATGGACAAGGCTTCGGGAGGCATGCGCCGCGCGTCCGACCCGTCAGACGCACGGCCGCCTGCGGGCCCAACCCGTCCGATCAGCGGGGCCGGTCAGGCAGCGGCATGGGTTCGCGAGGAATGGGGCGATGCGGCGGAAGGCGTTGAGGCCGACGGACGACTCGTGGTGCGGTTCCAGGTTGGAAGCAAGGAAAAGACGGTGTTTGGCCGCGTGTGCGATCCGGCGCTCGCCGTGCGCGTGGGCGACACGTTGCTGGTTGACGTGGAGAGCCGCCTCACGTGCGGCACGCGCGTGGCGCTCGGGCTCGACGCAGGCGGCCGCTATTTTGAGACGGCGCCGTTTTACATCAAGCCCGGCCGCAACACCGCGTTCTTTGCCTGCTCAGACAAGACCTTTAAGAGCGCCTTGACGGACTGGGAATACCGCGACTCCCTCCCCCTCCCCACCGAGGTTGGCAAGATCAACGTGCTGATCTACTCGCCCGCAGGCGGCGAACTGCGATTCAGCAACTTTCGGATCGTGGCGCAGTGATTGGCTGTCGGGGGATTGGCTTGCAGGTCCCCGTCGAGTATGGTATTTTCTTACCCCCTGCCGACGACGGGGGCGGTTAACTCAGTTGGTTAGAGTACCTGGTTTACACCCAGGCTGTCGGGAGTTCGAGTCTCTCACCGCCCACCACTTCAAACCCGTGTAAATCGTTGATTTCATGGTTTTACCTTTATAAGCAGCGTCTCTCCCATGTCTGTGAGGAGAAAATCATTATCCGGTTCAGTCATTTAACGTATAATGACACTCATGAGGGGTGGCAGTCTTATGGAATGGGTGCTCAGCGAGGCGAATAACCGGTTGCGGCAGGCGTGCCGATTGGCGGTGGCGGGTGCGCTGGTGGGTGCGGCAGTCCCGGTGGCGGCTGAAACCGGCGAACGGGTGCGTCTGATCCCCGAGCGTGACGCAGTGGTGCCCGGCACGACGTTCTCGCTGGCGGTCGAATTGCAGAGCCGACCGGGGTGGCACACGTATTGGCTGAACCCGGGTGACTCGGGACTGGCGCCGACGCTGCGCTGGCGCCTGCCGGACGGGGTACGCCTGGCACGCGTGTGGTTTCCCACCCCCGAGCGGTTCGAAGAGTCCGGGATGGTCACGTTCGTCTATACAGACCGGGTGTGGTTGCTGGTCGATTTCGTGACCGATGAGACGCTGGCGGGCGCGGAGCGTGTGGAGGTCGGCGTCACGGTCGATTGGATGGTCTGCCTCGAGATATGCATGCCGCTGCAGAGCGAGGCTTCGGTCAGCTTGGGCGTGGTTACCTCAGAACCTGCGCCGGCGGCCGACGAAACGGCGGCCGAGTTTGCGCACTGGCGGGCCAGGCTGCCCAAGCCTGCCGATGAGTGGGTTGTCCAGGCGCAGGCCGAACGGGGGGGCTCACTGTGCGGATTCAACCGCCTGATGGCATCGCGCTGACGGACGCCGCGTGGGGTCGGGCTCAATTCTGCGCCACTCGAAACGGGGCGCTTGACTTACAGGCGGCGCCACGGTGGCGGCGCCACGGCGCCGCTTGGTCGGCTCTCCTCCGCGCCGGCCCCAATCCGTTCAAAACGGGCGATGTGGTCGAAGGCATCTTGGTTTTTCCCTCAGCAGGGTCTCGAAGCAAGGCGGTTGACCACGCGTGGACGATCCATGCCACGGTCTCGCGCGCCCCCTGACACGACGGACCATTGCGGCTTGTGGCGGTCGGGCTGCCCTTCTCGACTGCGACAGAGAAAACCAAGGGCGAAAAGGAGGTCATCCATGAAACAGGGAATCATGCGGGCCGCTTGGCTTGCTGTTGCGGGATTTTCGGTGTGCGGATGGGCGCAGGAGGCTGTCAAGCCGGCCCCCGATTTCACCCTGAAGGACATCGCGGGAGCGGAGCACAGCCTTGCTGCCTCCAAGGGGAGTTACGTCGTGTTGGAATGGACGAACTTCGACTGTCCCTTCGTGCGCAAGCACTATGAGACCGACAACATGCAGGCCCTTCAAAAGACCTACACGGAAAAGGGCGTGATCTGGCTGACCATCTGCTCTTCGGCACCGAACAAACAAGGGCACCTGACCCCCGAACAGTGGGCGGAGCGTGTCACGCAATATAAAGCGGTCCCGACCGCGCTGCTCCTCGATGCCGACGGCAAGGTGGGCAAGCTCTACGGAGCCAAGACCACACCGCAGATGGTGATCATCAACCCTGAGGGCAACGTGATTTACACCGGCGCCATCGACGACCAGCCCAAGCTCGAGCGCGAGAAGATGAAGGACGCGGTCAACTACGTGAAACAGACGCTTGATGCCGCGATGGCCGACAAGCCTGTCGAGGTCTCCGCGACAGCGCCTTACGGTTGCTCAGTGAAATACTGAATCGCTCCGTATATAGCTCGGCAAGCGATCCATCAAGGGCAAAAAACCTTACGTCTAAGGAGTGCCGCATAGGGGTGTGGCGGCTGTTTGCCTTTTGGGCTTGCGTACTCGTGAATGCATCTGGGGGATGTGTAGACTGCTGGCGGCACAATTCTAGTAGTCAGGCGAGCCGATTGATAACATAACACGTTTATTAGTAACGATTTAAAAATTAAGTACAGCTAAAAGTGTAAGTTGGTCTGTTCCATGCTATACCAGTCATTTTGAGATTGAGATGTATTTTTGCGTTGGATTTTGTGAGCTCGTGAAGGCCAATTCAAGACGAGACGCGTCGTCTATTAGGCTGGGCGCTGGGGACTGGGGTCGCTTGTTGATCGGATATCTCGTGGCTGATTGCGGATTCTGGAAAGGAGCGGGTTATGACGTTGCGGCGTAGGGCTTGCGGGTCTTCCAAAGGGGCGATCATACTGGTTTGTGGATTGATGCTGGGCGTGGGAGGCGCGTTGGCGCAGGAGGCCAAAACATCCACGCCAGTTGTGCCGGCAACCGCCAAGGGTGCGGCGGTGAATGATGCCAAGATCGAAGCGGTGCAGGCCGACCAGGAGGATGAAGAGGACGCTCTGACCAATGCCGTGGTCGAGACGTCGTCGGCACGGGTGGTAGGGTTGCGGATCCAGAACGTGTCGGTGGAACCGCGCGACGATAAGACTGCTACGGTGACGTTCGACGTTTCCTGGACGAACTCCTGGCGTTGGGGGAATTTTTTCGATGCGGCTTGGGTGTTCTTCAAGGTCAAGCCCGAGGCTGCGACTGAGTGGCAACACGTGCGGTTGGCGGCGGATCAGGTGTTGAGCCCGACTGGCTATGGCCAGGAGAGTGGAACCCAGTTAGAGTTTGTTGTGCCGGGAGGCGATGACGGGTATACCGGCGTGTTCGTGCGTCGCGCGGGGGACGGGTTAGGCCTGGTGGATGCGCGGCGCGTCACGGCGATATGGGATTTCGGTGCGACACCGGGCGTTACAAGAGGCAACGTGGGCAAAGCCCCGATCAAGGCCATCGGGATTGAGATGGTCTTCATTCCTGAAGGGGCTTTCTTCGTCGGCCGCGGCAATGGTCCGATCGCCCCGTACCTCGGCAAAGGGTATGGCGGGATGGAGATTAACTGGCTTTACAAGCACAGCGGAAAGCCCTCGGATACGGCCATTTCTCTTCCGTTCAAGTTCAATATCGGTGATCTGTATACGTGGGGAGTCGGCGTGGCGAGGGAAGACCCCTTGCCATACCGGATCGAGAGCGAGGCCGCCATCCCGACCGGCAAGAAGAAGGGGGCGCTCTGGGCCGTGGACATCACGCCGGAAGACGGCGGTGAAATTTCAGCGGCTTTTCCCAAGGGCCATGCGGCGTTCTATTGCATGAAGCACGCCTATCCGACGGCCGCTCAGTATGCGGAGTTTCTCAATACACTGACCGCGGCTCAAGCGAAACCGCGTTTTTACGAGCAGGGTCATGGGATGGTGATTGAGCGATCGGGCGTCTCGCCGGATTTCACCTATGCCGCGCCCAAGCCCGACGAAAAGGTCCCGTGGATGTCTTTCACGGATGGGGCGGTTTTTGCGGCCTGGTCCGGGTTGCGGCCGATGACGGAACTGGAGTATGAAAAGTGCGTGCGCGGCCCGCGGCCGGCGATACCCAATGACTCTCTTCCCTCGTGCTGGGGCGTACAGGATGCCATGGCGCTGGGCATCTATGAACGACCGGTTTCGATCGGCAGTGCGGTGGGGCGCGGTTTCAAGGGCACCCATGGCCGTGGCGCGCCGGAACTGCCCGCCGACTGGCCGCCGGATATTCGCGGCGCCATCCTGCGCGGCGACTATTTCTTCGGCGGCAGTCACCAACCCGCGCACCTGCTCACCGGCGGGCGCGCGCCGGCGGTGTACGCGAACGCCGACCGGCATGGCGCAAATGATGCGGGGGGCGGCGGCCCCAGCTATGCGTGGACGTTTGCCGGCTGGCGTGCCGCGCGCACGGCCCCGGCTGGCGATACGGCCGTGGGCCCGGTCACCGGCGAGTTGGATCTGGAGCTGAAGCGTCCGGCGAAACTGGCCACCCCTTTCCAGTTGGACGGCTCACTGGATGAGTGGGCGGATGTCACGCCCGTGGCGGTCGCCGACAGCCCGGCATATTTCCATCCGATTCATGAGCGCTTCCCCGGGGATTTCACGGCCACCCCCTGGCGCGGGCCGCGTGATTTCAGCGCCAAGGCCTGGTTGGCGACGGACGGCGAGGCGCTTCTAGTCGCCGTCGAGGTGACCGACGACACGCACCTGAACGACCAGGTCGGCAAGGATATCTACAACGGCGATGCCCTGCAGATCGGCCTCGTGAACGCGGCCGGCACCCAGTGGAACGTGGGCGCGGCTCTGGCCGCCAAGGGCGTCGAGTTTCAGCAGTGGGATGGCCCGGACGAGACGTTACTTAAGAGCGCCACCTACGCCGTGAAGCGCGACGATGCGGCTGGCGTCACCCGCTATGAATTTCGTCTGCCGCTGGCCGATTTCGGGGTGGTTTCAGGGCAGGAGTGCAGTTTTTATTTTATCTTCTTTGACGGCGACGGGGCCCTTGATTGGCAAGGAAAACCCGTCGTTCACCGGATCCAGTGGGTTTCGGAGCGGACCGAGCCGTTTGTGCGCCGGAATTATCCGAAGTTCGTGATTGGCGATTGAGACGTCTGTTCTTGGTGGAGTGTCCGACCAGTCCGACCGGCAGGACCTGTCTGCTGGGTCTGATAAATCCGATAGAGAAAAGTTGTGAAGCCCGTGAAGAGACAATCGAGGAGCGAAATCTGGCGTCTAAGTTTGTCGGCAAGTCTTGCTTTTGCCTGGGGGATGCTTGGGACGGGCGTGGGAAAAGCCCAGGTGCAGATGGACGGTGTGAAGCAGCCGCGGCTGAGTCCGGCGGGGCTGCACGGCAATTTCAGCAATATCACCGTGATTCCGCGGGACGAGAAGTCGGCTATCGTCACGTTCGATATGGATTGGAGCGGCGCCTGGCGGCACGACGTGAACCACAGCGCTCTCTGGGTCTTTTTCAAGGTGCGGCTGGACGGAACGAGCGAATGGAAGCCGGTGCGGCTGGTTGCGGACAAGGTGATGAACCCGACCGGCTACGGGCAGGAAACGGGGGTCAAGCTTGACGTTCTGGTTCCCGACGGCGATGACGGGAACTACGGTGCCTTTGTCCGGCTGGCGGATCATGGTATGGGCACCGTGAAGGCCACCGGCATGACGGCGATTTGGGATCTGACAACCATGCCGGAGATCAAGAAGGACACCCGGATCGCGCTCAAGGTCTACGGGCTCAGGATGGTGTATGTGGCCGAGGGATCTTTTTACCTGGGCACAGGGGGCGACGAGACGTACGCATTCTATCAATACCCGCCCGAGAAAAAGCAGGCCGCGGAAAAGGAGCGCATTGGCGGGTCCAACGCCACGATGGTTGTCCGCGAAGCGATGGAGAGTACTGCCGACTTTCCGCCCTATCGCGTGACAAACTCCACCGCGATCCCGACGGGAAAACAGCTGGGCAAGCTCTGGGCGCGCGGGGCCGAACCGGAAGACGGCGGCGAGATCCCCGCCACGTTCCCCAACGGCTATAAGGCTTTCTATATGATGGACAGGCCGATTCCGCAGGCGGCGTTCGCGTATTTTCTCTGCTGGTTGCCGCCGGAGATGGCCGAGCGTTTCATGAACGGCGACGGCATGCAAGGGCCTGGTGGATGGTTCGGGAGGATTTACAAGACCAACGACGGGACCGACAATACCTACGCATTTACGCACGGGCGGCTCAAGAGCAGGTCCACGTGGTGGCTATCCTGGGAGGCTGGCGCGACGTTCGCGGCCTGGACAGGGTTGCGGCCGATGACCGAGTTGGAGCATGAAAAAGCCCTGCGCGGGCCGCGCTATCCCGTGGTCAACGAGGCGGCGCATT
>VGWG01000047.1 GCA_016873675.1 Lentisphaerota bacterium
ACGAGCAACGTGAGGTCCGTTGGCCCCCCGGTTCAGATTGGAGATGCCCTATGTCCGCGATGCTTGACCCGCTGACCGCCCTCAGCCCGCTGGACGGCCGCTACGCAGCCAAGACGGCCGCGCTGAGGCCGATTTTCTCGGAGTTCGGCCTGATCGCCCGCCGCGTGCGCGTCGAGATCGCCTGGCTTCAGGCCCTGTGCGCCGAGCCGGGGATTCCAGAAGCCCGCGCGCTGACGCCGGCCGAGACCGCCAGCCTGAACGCCATCGCCGATGCGTTCTCGATGAGCGATGCCGCGCGTGTCAAGGCCATCGAGTCGACAACCAACCACGATGTCAAGGCGATCGAGTATTTCATCAAGGAGAAGCTCGCCGCGTCTTCGCTGTCCGACCGTTCCGAGTTTGTCCACTTTGCCTGCACATCGGAGGACATCAACAACGTCGCCCACGCCCTGATGCTGCGTGACGGCCTCGCCGTGCTGCGCGCCGTCCAGGATGCCGTCATCGCGGCGCTGGCCGATCTCGCCGCCTCCGCGCGCGGCACCGCTATGTTGGCGCGCACCCACGGCCAGCCCGCCTCGCCGACCACGCTCGGCAAGGAACTGGCGGTCTTCGTGATGCGCCTCCGCCGACAGTCCACCCAGCTCGCTGCGCTGGCCTTTCCGGCCAAGATGAACGGCGCGGTCGGCAATTACAATGCGCATTGCGCCGCCTACCCCTGCGTCGACTGGCCCGCCCTTGCCGCGCGGGTCCTTGAAGGGACGTTCGGCCTGCAGCAGAATCCGCTGACCACCCAGATCGAGCCGCATGACGGTCTGGCCGAGGCCTTTGACGCCCTGGCCCGGTGGAACACCGTGCTTCTCAATCTGGATCGCGACGTCTGGTCCTACATTTCGATGGGCTATCTCGGGCAAAAAACCGTCGCTGGCGAGGTTGGCTCTTCGACCATGCCGCACAAGGTCAATCCCATTGACTTTGAAAACAGCGAGGGCAATCTCGGCATCGCCAATGCCCTGTTGGAGCACATGGCCCGCAAGCTGCCCATTTCCCGGCTTCAGCGGGATCTCACCGATTCGACCGTCATCCGCAACATGGGGGTCGCCTTCGGTTACTGTCTCACGGCGTATCAGGCGACGCTGAAGGGTCTCGGAAAGGTTCGCCTCAACCCCGTTCGGATGGCTGAGGACCTCGACGCCGCTTGGGAGGTGATGGCCGAGCCGATCCAGACCGTCATGCGCAAGCACGGGCTGTCCAACCCCTATGAACGGCTCAAGGAGCTGACCCGCGGCCGCGCGATTGATGCGGCGGGTGTGGAGGCCTTCATCCGCACACTGGAGATTCCGGAGGCGGAGAAGCAGCGACTGCTGGCGCTCACCCCGGCTACCTACACCGGTATCGCGCCGCAACTGGCCGATCACGTCCGCCTGTGATTGCATCGGCCCAGGCAGTGAGCACCGCTGATCGGACGCCGCACGCCTACAAATTCTGATTGTAGTAATCGTGTATCCGCTTGCCGCAGCCGAAGGTCTCGGCGATCAGGGCGGCGCGGATCCACATGCCGTTGCGCATCTGACGCCAGTACATGGCGCGCGGGTCAGAATCCACGCAGACGGCGATCTCGCTTCGGCGCGGCAGCGGGTGCATGATGATGCCCGCCGGCTTCAGCAGCTTCAGCTCGTCGGCGCCGAAGGTGAACCGGGAGATGTCAACGGCCACGCTCTCCCCCTTGTCGTGATCCCACTCGTCCTGGATGCGCGTCATGTAGATGGCGTCGGCCTCGGGAATCGCCGCGTGGAAGTCGTCGGTCAGATGGAAGGCAACCTTCTTGGCTTCGAGCGCCTGGACAATGTCCCCGCCGATTTGCAGCGGCTGCGGCGCGACAAAGATCTGCCGGATGTTGGGATACTGCGTGAGCAGGAGCGAGAGCGAGCGAACCGTGCGGCCGCGGGCGAGATCGCCGACGAACACCACCGTGCGGTCGCGCAGGCCGCCGTTGCGCTCAAAGCTGCGCAACAGCGTGTAGATGTCGAGCAGCGCCTGAGTCGGATGCTGATCCTTGCCGGACCCGGCGTTGATGAGCGGCAGCGGGCGGTCGGAGTTGGACAGCGACCAGGCCATCCGCTCGGCCAGCCCCTTCTCGGGCGAGCGCATGATGATCAGGTCAAAATACGAGCTGAACGTCCGGACGGAATCCTCCTTGGACTCGCCCTTGAATTCGGACGACGTGGCCATGTCGCGCACCTCGCCCGTCTGCACGCCGAGGATCTGGCAGGCCGAGAGGAACGAGAGGAAGGTTCGCGAGCTCGGCTGGGAGAAATAAATCATGGCCCGCTTGTGACAGATCAGATCCTGCAGAAAAAGCGTGCCGCTGCGCGTCTTGGCGATCTGCCGGATGGCGGTGGCCAGCGCGGCCAGCCGGCTGAGCAGGGCCACATCAAACTGCTGCGCAAAAAGGGTGTGGAACGGCGCGCCGTCGGGCTGCATCAGGAACGGCGTCTTCTCCGCAACAGGCAGCGCGCTGAAGGTTTCCCAGCTTACATCAAACATTCTCTTGTGCATGTCAACCTCCGTGGGTCAGGGCCGAAACAAACAAGGCCTTCATGGTGTGCATCCGGTTCTCAGCCTCATCAAAAACACGGGAGTAAGGCGCTTCGAACACCTCGTCGGTCACTTCCAATGCGCCGCAGTCGCGGGTCATGTCGGTCTGCGTGTTATGGAAAGCCGGCAGACAGTGCAGGAAGATGAACTCGCTTTCGGGAACCCCTGTGGCCCGGACGAGTTCGCTGTTCACCTGATACGGGCTGAGCAGCCGGAGGCGGGTTTCTTTCTGAGCCTCCTCGCCCATGGAGACCCAGACGTCGGTGTAGATGACGTTGCAGCCCCTGACGCCTGCCACCGGATCGGCGATGACCGCGACGGTTGAGCCGTGGACGGCGGCCATGGCGCGCGCGGCGGCGACCCGTGTGGCTGCGGGTGCCAGCTCCGGCGGCGTGCAATTCACATAATGGATGCCCGCCTTGGCGCAGCCATTCATCAGCGAATTGGCCACATTGTTGCGCCCGTCGCCCACATAGGCCAGCTTCAGCCCCCGGAGCGCGCCGAATTTCTGCTTCATCGTCATCAGATCGGCCAAAATCTGCGTCGGATGCGCCTCGTCGGTCAGGCCGTTCCATACGGGGACGCCGGAAAAGCGCGCCAGCGTTTCGACGGTTTTCTGCGAGAACCCCCGGAACAGGATGCCGTCAAACATTCGCCCCAGCACCCGTGCCGTGTCGGACACGCTCTCCTTGCCGCCCAGATGGATGTCGTTGCTGGTCAGGTATTCGGCGGCGCCCCCCTCGTCGCGGATGGCGCAGGAAGCCGCGTTGCGGGTGCGTGTCGAGCTCTTCTCGAAAATCAGCGCCACCTGCCTGCGATTGAGCAGATCACCGCGTGTTCCGCCATCGCGCCGGGCCTTGAGCGCCAGCGACAAGTCAATGAGCGAAGTCATTTCCCCGTCCGACAAATCGGAAATCTTCAGCAACGAACGGCCCCGAAGCGACGGATTCCAAAGCAGGCTCATAGCGGTCCAATCCAAATAGGGTGATTCATAGGCGGGGAGTTTACCATTTTCAAAGGGCCTTGCACCAGAAACAAAGATCATGCGAGAACCGTCATTTTTTAGCCGCCTATTTTTCTGAATTTTTTTCTTGCCTCTCTCTGCAGAACAGAGTACAGTCCAACAAAGTTGTAAGTTATTTTTTCAGACAGCATGCGTTTAGTGTGCGTGTCGAGTGTGGATGACTCTCAAAGGTGCCTTTCATGACTCCGTCCTTTCGCGAACCGATCCGTATCGGCATTGTCGGGCTTGGTCGTGCCGGCTGGGGCATGCATTGTCTGGAACTGGACAACTATCCCGGCCTGTTCCGCATCGCCGCAGTGTGTGATCCGCTCAAGGATCGCCGCGATCTCGCGGTGGCTCGGTATCCAAACTGCAGGGCCTACCGCCGTTTCGAGGATCTGCTGCTCGATGGCGATGTCGAACTGGTTGACATCGCGACGCGCAGCGAGGACCATGTGGCGCATGCGGTCAAGGCGCTGAAGACCGGGCGATGGGTCAACCTTGAAAGTCCGATCAGTCTCGACGCGGATCAGGCCCTCGTGCTGCGCGCCGCATCGATCCGCGCGGGCAACAGGCTTTTTGCTCGGCTCAACCGCCGCTTTGAGCCGGTCTTCATCCACGTCTGCGAAATCATCGCATCGGGCCTCCTCGGCGACATTCACACGATCCGCCTGCGCCGGGGCGCGTATAGCCGGCGCGACGACTGGCAGACCGTCCAGCGGTGCGGCGGCGGGCAACTGCTCGGCGAGGGACCGCATCTCATCGACCAAGCCCTCCAGATGCTCGGATCGGCCCCGGTGCGCATGTGGTCGGATCTCAAGCGCGTCTCCGCCATGGGCGACGCCGAAGACACCGTTTCTATCATCATGCGCAATCTGGCCGGGCTTACGGTCGATCTCGAAATCTCCGGCGGACGCGTCATTCCCGTTCCCGCCTACACCGTGTCGGGCGAGAAAGGCGAACTGGCCGCTACGGATACGATCATCACCCTCAAATACCTTGATTCCAAACACGCCGCGCCGCGCCGCCGCGCCAGTGTCCGCACGCCGCCCCTGGGGGACTTTGGCTCGCCCGATGACCTCCGGTGGATCGAGGAGGAGATCCCTGTGGCGCCCCAGTCACCGGCAAGCCCAACGCTCATCTGGGAGCACCTCGCCAACACCATCCGCCTCAACAAGCCCTATCCCGTCACGCTCGATCAGGCCGTCGAGGTGATGCGGATCATCACCAGCGTCCGCAAAGACTCGGCGTTCGCCTGACACACCGGCCATGGACAATCGTCCCGGCATGCCCTATTGTGTACCCATGAAACGGTTTGCATGTGTCGTGTCTCTGGTTCTGTGTGCGTTCGTGCGGTCGGTGGCGCAGGCCGCATCCGGGGCCGATGTATTCGGCCTGCCCATCATTCAGGATCGCTTTTCAGCCATCAAGCGGGACCTGATGGCTGCCGTGCTGGCGCAGGATTACGGCGCGATGGAAGACGCCTGCCGCGCGGGTCGGGCACTCCTTCCGGCCGACCCGAACTTTGCCTACAACCTCGCCTGCGCGCTCGCCCGGCAGGGCAAAGCCGACGCCGCATTCGAGATGCTGCGCGAGGCGGTTGCGCTCGGCTTTCGCAACGCCGATCACATCCGGCGGGATGCCGATCTTGCCTCGCTCCACTCCAGCCCCGCCTTCGCCGCCGTGCTCAAGCAGGCCGAGCCAACCCCGTCCGCCGACGCCCCCCACGGCCTGTACGATGCGACGCCCACCCCGGTCAGACCGGGCGGCATCGCGTGGGTCTCGTCCACCAACACCGTCTGGGATTTTGACGCGGCCCTGTTCCGATCGGTCTTCGTGCTGTCGGCCGACAGCCCGCGCCTCGCCCCCGCCGATGCCGACGCCTACCGGGGCCCCGTTCAACCGCTTCTCGCCGGTTGGCTTCGGGAGGGCCGTGCCGCCGGCAACGTCGGCGATTTGTATGACAATCGTGACGACGGCCATTCGGCGCTCAAGGTCGCCGACTTCCCCGGACTCGCGCGCATCGTCTATGGACCGGAGGCCGCCAGCGCCTCAAATCGTCCGTATTACGGCGCCGCCCAGTTCATCTACAACCTGCCGACCTTCGGAAATTCCTCCACGGCGCTCACACAGGGTCCGTTCTGGCGCTGTCAGGCGCGGATGCTCGTCTGCAACCCGCTTCGCGTCGGAGGGCTGTTCAATCTCTATGTCTCCAACCACAGCTACGTCTATCCCTCCCACCAGGATTACCAGGCTGCTCAGGGCGATGTCTTTCCCTTTAATACGCCGTATTTCATTGTCTCCAAAGGCTCGTCCGGTTCCGACCAGCCATTCCTGCGCGCCCTTGCCGCCACGCTGGCGGCGTTCAGCCCCGAAACCAAGCGGATCCTCGTGCAGAACCGGCTCCTCGCGCCCACAGTTCAAATGATCCTTCGCGCCACGCAGCGTCCGGTCACCCATCCGGACGCCTACTACACCGGCGTTGCGCACCCCGCAGTGTTCGCGGGCACGAATCTGAACGTGGACGCGATGGTCCGGCTCGCCAATGGTTTGACGAGCAACACGATCCCGCCGTTGGTCACGCTTCGGGTGCTGCAGGAGCGGCAGCCGGTTTACGGCCGCGATTTCTTCGACGGTTTCCCCGCCGCCGGTCTCTACGATTCTCCGGCCTGCATCGCCCGCGTCTTCCGCGGGGTCGGCTGGTCGCACTCCCTCACCGTCGCCGCCAGCGCTGCGGCCCTGCCGGGCGCGACCAATCTGACCTGGCGCTGGGTCCTCCTGCAGGGAGACCCCGCCAAGGTCACCATCCGGACGCTCGACCCGGCGGGGCAGGTCGCCGCGATCACCGTCGCCTACCACGAACCGGGATTCCCCAGCGCCGCCGACCCATCACTCGCCGCCAGCCGCGTCGACATCGCCGCCTTCGCCCACAACGGCGCGCACCCGTCCGCGCCCGCATTCCTCTCGTTCTATTTTCTGAACAACGAAACCCGCGTCTACAGCGCCGATCACCGTATCCTCTCCGTAGATTACGCTGCGACCAGCACGCGCTACGTCGACCCCGTCCTCTCTTACCGCCGCGACTGGAAGGATGTCTACCGCTATAATGGAAAGAACCAGTTGACGGGCTGGGACCGGAGTCGCGGCCTGATCCTGGAGTCCTTCACTGCGGACGGACTCCGCGTCGAGACCCGCGATGCGCTCGGCCGGCCTCAAACCGCCCGCGCCGTTCGCTATTTGCCCCGCACCCCGGTCAATGAGAAAACCCTGCCAGACCTGGTTCAAGTGAACGATGATCGGACGTTTACATACACCTACTCATCGTTCGATGACGCCATCGGACGCCCTGTGGCGAACGACTAAAAACCTGTTCGACGAGTGTGTCCAACACGATCATGATTGGGCGCCCTTTCTTGAGAGGTAGTCTGACGTTGTGAACAGGGCACATACAATCAAGCGACATCAGGCGGAAACCCGACGTGATAACGTTGTTCCCGGCACACCGGCAGAGCGCATCGTCTTTTCTGCGCATCGTCTTTTCTGTTTCCGTCTTGCGTCAGCCGTGCTATAGTACCCACTTTTTACAGGGGAGCACTCTATGCATAGCTATCGCACGCACACCTGCAACGCCCTGCGCGAGACCCACGCGGGACTGAGCGTCAGACTGTCAGGATGGGTCTTCCGAAAGCGCGACCATGGCGGAATTCTGTTCATCGACCTGCGCGACCATTACGGGGTGACGCAAATTGTGGTTCACCCCAGCCGGACGTTCTTTGACGAGCTAGCCAAGCTGCGTCTGGAGAGCGTGATCATCGTCGATGGAATCGTGACGCGGCGCGAGCCGTCGACCGTCAACCCCGACCTGCCGAGCGGCGAGGTCGAGGTGGTGGCCGACGCCTGCACCGTCGAATCGGCCGCCGAGCAAACCCCCATCTATCTGGCCGGGGACGAGGATTGCGCCGAGGAATTGCGGTTGAAGTACCGGTTTCTCGACCTGCGCCGGGAGTCGCTCCACGCCAACATCGTGCTTCGCTCACGGGTGATCGCGCACCTGCGCCGGATGATGACGGACAAGGGCTTCAACGAATACCAGACGCCGATCCTCACGTGCAGCTCGCCCGAAGGCGCGCGTGACTACCTGGTGCCGAGCCGCGTCCACCCGGGAAAGTTCTACGCCCTGCCGCAGGCCCCGCAGCTCTTCAAGCAACTCCTCATGGTTGCCGGATTCGACCGCTACTTTCAGATCGCGCCGTGCTTCCGAGACGAGGACGCGCGCGCTGATCGCTCGCCGGGCGAGTTCTACCAGCTCGACATGGAAATGTCGTATGTCACTCAGGACGACATTTTCGCCGTGGTCGAGGATGTCCTCCACAGCACCTTCACCACCTTTTCCAAGAAACGGGTTGACGCGACGCCCTGGCGGCGCATCCCGTACCGCGAGGCGATGCTCAAGTACGGCAGTGACAAGCCCGACCTGCGCATCCCCATTGAGATGGTTGATGTCTCGGCGATCTTTTTGAATTCCGGGTTCAACGCCTTTGCTGCGGCCGTGAAGGGCGGTGCGGTCGTTCGGGCCATACCGGTGAAGGGGATCAAGGACAAGCCCCGCAGCTTCTTCGACAAGCTGCTCGAACACGCCAAGGGTATCGGATCCAAGGGGCTGGCCTATCTGATCTGGGACGGCGACGCGGTCAAGGGGCCGATCCAGAAGTTTCTCACGCCCGCCGAGCTGGCGGCGCTGGCGGCGGCGGGGGGCATGGCGGACGGCGACGTGACATTCTTCGTGTGCGATGAGCCGGAGAAGGCAGCGAAGATCGGCGGCGATATTCGAGCCAAGCTCGGACGCGACCTCGGCCTGATCGATCCCAACGTCTTCAATTTCTGCTGGATCGTCGATTTCCCGATGTTCGAGAAAGACCCCGAGACCGGTGCGACGGCGTTTTCGCATAACCCGTTCTCGATGCCGCAGGGCGGGATGGAGGCTCTGGAAAACCGTAATCCGCTCGATATCCTCGCCTACCAGTACGACGTGGTGTGCAACGGCATTGAGCTTTCCAGCGGCGCGATCCGCAACCACCGTCCCGACATCATGTACCAGGCATTCGCGATCGCGGGGTACGGCCCCGAGGTCGTGGAGAGCAAATTCGGGTGCCTGCTCAATGCCTTCAAGTATGGCGCCCCTCCCCATGGCGGCATTGCCCCCGGCGTGGACCGCATGGTGATGCTGCTGGCCGGCGCGGACAACATCCGCGAGGTCATCGCGTTTCCGATGAACCAGAAGGCACAGGATCTGATGATGAACGCGCCGTCGGACGTGACGGAGAAGCAGCTCCGCGAGCTGCACATCCGGCTTCGCGGGCAGAAGCCGCAGGAGGCGTGACGGAGGGGTTACGGAGGGGGCGGCGTGAACGAACGGGATGCTTTGATCGCGTTAAACCGGGTTTCAGGGATCGGCTCGGTGACCGTGAAACGGATGCAAGAGGCGTTCGGGTCGGTCGCTGCCATCTTTGACGCCTCGGAAAACGACCTCTCTCGGGTGTACGGAATCGGCGCCGACCGCGCGGCTTTTTTTTACCGCGAATTCCGAACGGCTCGGTGCGACGACGAGTTGGCGCGCGCCGAGCGGCTGAATGTCAAGCTGGTCACGTGGGCCGATGCGGCGTATCCTGCGGTCCTGAAAGAAATTGCCGATCCGTCGCTGGTGCTGTACGTGGCAGGCGACCCCGCCGCGCTCTCGGGAACGGGCGTGGCGGTGATCGGCACGCGCCAGGCGACGGTTTACGGACGGGAGACTGCGCGGCGGTTCGGCTTCCAGCTTGCGGCTGCGGGTTACGTGGTGGTCAGCGGGTTGGCGCGGGGGATCGACACCGAGGCGCACAACGGCGCGCTCCAGGCCAAAGGGCTGACGGTGGCGGTTCTGGGGGGGGCGCTTGATCGCATTTTTCCCGCTGAGAACGAAGGGCTGGCGCGGGAGATCGTTGCGGCGGGCGGCGCGTTGGTGAGCGAGTATCCGTTTGGACGCCAGCCCGATCGGCAGACGTTCCCGATGCGCAATCGCATCGTCAGCGGGCTGAGCCGCGGGGTGGTTGTGGTCGAAGCGCCACTGAACAGCGGCACGATGATTACCGTCGGCCAGGCGCTCGACCAGAACCGGTCGGTGATGGCGGTGCCCGGGCGGGTGGATTCGCCCCAGGCAGCGGGCTGTCATCGGCTGTTGCGCGAGGGTGCGCGGCTGGTGACATGCGCCGACGACGTGGCCGATGAGCTGCAGGAGCTGCTGCCGCGTTCCGCGCGGCGGAATGCGGAAGCTGCGACACTGCCGCGGCCTGGGGCGCCCCCGGACGAGGCCCGGACGCCGCAACCGGTGCTGACGGATGATGAGCGCCACGTGATTGGCCTGCTCGACGAGGAACGGCACGTTGATTTTTTGATCCGATCCAGCGGATTGTCCGCCAGCCGGGTGAACTCCCTGCTGGTGGGGTTGCAATTGCGGCGGATGGTGCAGCTGTTGCCCGGCGGCATGGCGAAGCGGATTGAACGGGAACACGTTTTGAGACGGTGAGACAGAAAGGACACGAAGCAACATGGCCAAGCACTTGATCATTGTGGAATCGCCCGCAAAGGCGAAGACGATCGGCAAGATTTTAGGGTCCGGATTCGATGTGAAATCATCGGTGGGCCACATTCGTGATCTTCCCGAGCGGACGCTTGGCGTCGATATTGAGAACGGGTTCGCCCCCAAATACGTGCTCTCCAAGAACAAGACCAAGGTGGTGAACGAATTGCGCAAGGCGGCCAAGGCCTGCGACGCGATCTATCTGGCGCCCGATCCGGATCGCGAGGGGGAGGCGATCGCCTGGCACCTGCGGGAGGTGCTCACCGCGAGCGCCAAGGACAAACCGTTCTATCGCGTTCAATACAATGAAATCACACCGCGCGCGGTGCGCGCGGCGATCGAAAATCCAGGCGTGATCAACATGAACCGGGTTGACGCCCAGCAGGCGCGGCGGATCTTGGACCGGATCGTCGGGTACCAGGTGAGTCCGCTGCTCTGGCGGCAGGTTCGAAGAGGCCTCAGCGCCGGCCGGGTGCAGTCGGTGGCGCTCCGTCTCGTCTGCGAACGGGAGCAGGCGATCCGTGCGTTTGTCTCCGAGTCCTACTGGATTCTCGGGGCGCGGGTGCGCAAGGAGACCGCCTCAGCCGACCCGTTCACGATCAAGCTGGCCAAGATGGACGGCGAGAAGGCCGACCTCCGTGCCGAGTCGTCGGCATCTGCGGTGCTGGCCGATCTGGACGGACGGCGGTTGCGGGTGGGCGACATCCGCCTGCGGCCGGTGACGCGGCGGGCGATGCCGCCGTTCACCACCAGCACGTTGCAACAGGCCGCGTCGAGCGTGTGCGGCTTCTCCCCGAGCCGGACCATGGGTCTGGCACAGAAGCTGTACGAGGGCGTGGAACTCGGCGCGGGCGAAGGGATCGTCGGTCTGATCACCTATATGCGCACCGACTCGGTCGCCATTTCACGCGACGCGCAGGCGGCGGCGCGGAACTTCATCGTTTCCGAGTATGGCGACGCGTACTATCCCGAGGCGCCCAACAGCTTCAAGAGCCGGGCGGGCGCGCAGGAGGCTCACGAGGCGATTCGGCCCACGGATGTGACGCGAACGCCGCAGAGCCTCAAAGGGGTTTTGGACACGCCCTCCCTGCGCCTGTACGACCTGATCTGGAGGCGTTTCTTGGCCAGCCAGATGGCGTGCGCGCGGATTGAGCAGCGGACCGCCGTGGTGGTTTCGGAGCCGCCGCCCGCGCAGCAGCACCGGTACGAGCTGACCGCATCGGCTTCCGAGGTGCTGTTCCCCGGCTTCCTGAAGGTGATGGAACTGGACATCCGCAAGACGCGGGAGGCGGAGGGCGACGAATCCGAGGTGGCCGACGAGGTGGACAAGCTGCCCCCGCTGGCAATCGGCGAGACGCTCGATCTGGTTGAGTGGCTCAGCGATCGCAAGGAGACCAAGCCACCGCCGCGTTTCACCGAAGCCGCGCTGGTGAAGGCCCTCGAAGCCAACGGCGTGGGACGTCCGAGCACCTACGCCGCGATCATCGAGACCCTCGACGCGCGCACCTATGTGTCGCGCGAAAAGCGGATGCTCATCCCCAGCACCCTTGGCATGCAGGTCAACGACCTGCTCGTCGCGAAGCTCGGCGACCTGTTCGACGTCGGGTTCACGGCCGCCATGGAAGAATCGCTCGATCAGATCGAAGACGGCGGGGTCCAGTGGACCGATATGATGGGTGCTTTTTACACGCGGTTTAGCGCGTGGATGACCAATGCCAAGGAGCCGCCGGCCGATCTGAACACGGTTCATGCGATCTTCAGCATGCTCCTCCAGGTGCGTGTGTGGGGGCCGGAGGTCAAACTGGGCAAGCGAAAATACAGCGACGAGAATTTCGTGGCGTCGGTGCGTCAACAGGAAGCCGACGGAGAAAAGCCCGTCTCGGATAAGCAGTTAGAGGCCTTGGCGCGCATTGCGGTGCGTTATCGCGACCAGATTAGCGGAGGTGAAAATGAGTTGATCCGGCTCGGGTTTGAGCGTCTCGTGGCGGCGGATAACGCGGCGCCGTCGCACGAGGAATCGGACCGACGCTTCGAGTTGTTGCGGACCATCGAGCTGAGCGAGGAGCAACGGCGTTTTGTCGAGTCGCTGCACGATCAAACCCGCGTGGGTCGGAAACTCTCCGAGAATCAGATGGGGGCGCTCAACCGGATACTCATCCGAAACGCCGCGCAAATCCCGGATTTTGACCAGATCAAAGGGACCCTGAACATTGCCGAAGCGGATGCGGTGGCGGAGGTCGACAACGAGAGCGGTCCGTTGCTGGAGCTGATGGCGTCGGTCACGGTCTGGCGCGAGCCGACCCAGCGGGGCAAGATGACCTTTGACGACCACTCCTTTTACGAGAGCCTGGCCAAACAGTATGGTTTCAAGAAGTTCCTTTCACTGCGGCAGCGGTCGGCGCTCAAGAAGCTGGTCTCGCGCTATCACGAACAGATTCCCGGTTTTGCTGAAGCGGCCAGCCGGCTGGGCCTGCAGATCCGCGCTGCCGCCCCGGCGAAGGCATGACTGGCATCCGGGAATGGGATGAACCCTGAAGGTGGCGGATGCGGGATTATGATAAACAGCGTGTGATCGCCGAGGCGCTCGCCGCCGGCGCTCCGGGGCACGCGCATCTGATGGGCATTGGCGGGGTGGGCGTGGCGGGGCTGGCCACGCTGCTCGCAGCCCGAACGTGGACGGTCGACGGCTGCGACGCGGCCCTCAATCCGTTGACCGCCCGCGCGCAAGCGGCTGGCCTGGCGGTCGCCCCGGCGCACGCCCCGGCGCACCTCGCCCCGTTGGTCGAGGCCCGCCGTTCCGGCAGCCCGGTGTGCGTGATTCGCAGCACGGCGATCACCGACGAGGAACCCGAGATTGCGGCTGCGCGCGCGGCCGGCATTCCGGTTCTCCACCGGGGGGTCGCGCTCGCCGCCTGGGTGTCGGCGGCGCCGCACAGCGTGGCGGTGTGCGGCGCGCACGGCAAGACGACGACATCCTTGTTTTCTACACGCTTGTTTCAAGAACTGGGACACGCCGTCGAGTGGTGCCTCGGCGGCGAAACCCCGAGCTTGGGCGCAGGCGCGGGTCGGAGCGGCGGCAGCGGTGTGCGCCACCTCGTGGTGGAGGCGGACGAAAGCGACGGCACGCTTGCGCTTTATCGCCCGCACGTCACGGTTGTCACCAACATCGACATCGACCATTTGGAGCACTTCGCCGGCATCGAGGATCTGGTGGCATGCTACCGGCGCGTGGTGGCGGCGACCCGTTCAGGCGTGGCGTGGTGTGCCGACAACCCGCTGGCCGCCGAGGTGTGCGGGCGGGTCTGCGATGGCGTTCACGCGGTGTCATTCGGGTTTTCCGAGACGGCGTGGTTGCGTGCGTCAGACGCGGTGTGCGGTCCCGACCGTTGCGCGTTCACCGTGTCTGCCGGGGGGCGGTCGCTTGGCGGAGTGGTGATCGGCGTGCCGGGCCGTCACAATATTCTGAATGCGCTCGGTGCGCTTGCCGCAGCTGTGGCTTCTGGCGTCCCGCCTGAGGAGGCGGTCGGCCGGCTGGCTGCGGCATGCACCGCGTTGCCCAATCGGCGTTTTGAGACTGTGGCGCAGGTCCACGGCGCCCGCGTGATTGTCGATTATGCGCATCATCCCGAAGAGATCCGAGCGTTGATTGCCCAGACGATGGGGGGTGGCTTCGGGCGGATCACGGCGGTGTTTCAGCCCCATCGGTACACCCGGACGTTGGCGCTGCGAGATGCGTTCCCGGCGGCTTTTGACGGCGCGGACCGGGTGATCGTGATGCCGGTCTACGCGGCTTCCGAGCTGCCGCTCGCGGGCGGTTCTGCGGAGGATTTGTACGCCGCGTTTCGCCGCCTCCGGCCGGCGATGCGGGTGCTGCTCGCCGACACGCACGACGAGGCTTGGCACGCCGCACACATCGGACTCGCCCCAGACGACGTGCTGCTGGTGGTGGGGGCGGGCGATGTCGTGGCGCTGGCCGCGCGGGCGCGGGCCTTTTCTGCTGCGGCGACGCCACCGCCGACGGCCGACGCCATTGCTGACGCGCCGCTGGGGCGGATGACCACGTTTGGCGTGGGCGGTTCGGCCGACTGGTTCATGCGGGCCGGAGACGAGGCTGCGCTCGTGCGCGCGCTTGTGGCCGCGTCGAATCGGGGGATGCCGGTACAGGTTCTCGGCGGCGGATCCAACACCCTGGTGGCAGACGGAGGCGTCGCCGGCTTCGTGATCCGCCTGTCGGGTCCAGAGTTCCAGAGGTATGAACGGATCGGTGGGGGCGAGGTGGAGGTCGGTTGCGGCCTCGCGGGATCGGCGCTGCTCGACCGACTCGAAGCGGACGGGCTGGCGGGACTCGAATGTCTGGAGGGCGTGCCGGGGCTGGTCGGCGGGTGGCTGGCGATGAATGCTGGCACCCACGGCGGTTCGGTCGGCGGGCGGGTGTCTGAGATTCGTTGTTTGAATTTTGACGGCACGCCCGCTATACTATCTCCTACACGGTGCGGATTCGGCTACCGGCGATGTCTCGGCTTGCGTGATCGCGTGGCGGTTTCGGTGCGATTGAGTCTGGACGCCGAATCGCCTGCGGTGGTTCGGCGGCGGCGCGAAGCGTTCCGTGTGAGGCGGACGGCGTTGGACGGGTTACGAACAGCGGGATCTGTTTTTAGGAATCCGGACGGCGATTTTGCCGGTCGGCTGCTGGAGGCAGCCGGGTGCAAGACGATGCGGGTCGGTGGGGCGGCCGTGTTTGGCGGTCATGCCAACGTGATTGTGGCCGGGGCGGAAGCGACCGCCTCGGATGTTCTGGCGCTGATGCGCCTGATGGCGGGGGCGGTTGACGCGCGCTGGGGTGTCCGGCTGACGCCTGAGGTGCGGCTGTTGAGATAGGGGCGATATGCGGTTCAAACGGGTTGCGGTGGTGATGGGTGGCACGTCGAGCGAACGCGAGATTTCGTTGCGCTCGGGCCGCGCGATTGCGGCCGGGCTTGCGGCGTCCGGTTATTCCGTCGTTCCCGTGGTTTTGGAGGCCGATTCCGTGAACGGCGTCCTGCCCAACGATTGTGAAGCGGTGTTCATTGCCCTGCACGGCGGTTATGGCGAAAACGGGGGCCTACAGGCCGATCTGGATGCGCGGGGGCTCCCTTACACCGGGTCCGGAGCGGCGGCGAGCCGGCTGGCTATGGACAAGATCGCGACCAAGCGGGCCTGTGCGGCGGCCGGGGTCGCGACGCCGCCCTACGAGGTTTTGGACTCCGGACGCACGCACACGACGATGCGACTCCCGCTGGTGGTCAAACCGCCGTGCGACGGTTCGAGCGTGGGTGTGGGCCTGGTGCGCGAGGCGGTGGAGTGGGATGCTGCGCTGGCACAGGCGCGCCGCATGGATCCCGACGGGCGCGTGCTGGTCGAGACGTTCATCGCCGGGCGCGAATGGACGGTCGGCGTGCTCCTGGACGAGGCGCTTCCAGCGGTGGAGATCCTGGCGCCGGACGGCTGGTTCGGGTTCAGCGCCAAATACACCCCCGGCGCCTCTCGGATCGTCTTCCCGGATGCTCCGGCCGACCGCGCGCTGGCCGACCGGTGCGGGGCGATCGCGTGCCGGGCGTTCCACGCGGTGGGGTGCCGCGGAC
This sequence comes from Lentisphaerota bacterium, assembly GCA_016873675.1. NCBI lineage: Bacteria > Pseudomonadati > Lentisphaerota > Lentisphaerota bacterium. The sequence goes on from VGWG01000047.1 coordinate 15,836, forward strand.
TGGGTCGCGTCGATTTTCGGATCACGCCTGTGGACGAACCGTATGTCTTGGAGATCAACACCGTGCCGGGGTTCACGGAGACCAGCCTGCTGCCCAAGGCAGCCGCGCGACAGGGTATCGCCTTCCCGGAGCTGTGCGCGCGAATACTGGAGGCCGCCCGATGCGGCTGAGCGACCGATTGGAACGGAACCGAACGATGCGGGTGATACGATTAGATGTGAAGGGCGGGCGCAAGGAAAACCGCAAACGCGGCGGGCCGGGCGCTGGCATCTGGTGGACCAGCCTCCGCCCGTTCCTGGTCGGCACCGTTGTTTTTCTGGCGCTGCTGTTTATCCTTTTTTTCTCTCCCTGGGTGTTCCGCAAGGGCGTTTTCGTGCTGAACAAGACGTTTGTGATGCGACAGCTTGACGTGGACGGAGGCGAAACGATGTCACCCGCTCTGGTGCGCGATTTGCTGGCGGCGGGAAGCGGCGACAACCGGATCATGATCGGAATGCCGCTGTTTGGATTCGATCTGGAAGGAACCCGCCGCGAGTTTCTGCTGCGGGCGCTCAACATCAAATCCCTGCGCATGACGCGCCTCCTGCCCGACACGCTGGTGGTGCGGATGGTTGAGCGTCGGCCGATCATGCGGATTGAACCGGGCGGATTGGTGGTGGATGACGAAGGCGTTATTTTTCCCCGCTACGTGTCGGTCAGCGGGCTGCCGCTGCTGACGGGCGTTGATGGCATCCAGGCCTCGCAGGGAGTATCCCTGACCGGCATGGCTCGTGCGGCCGTTTTTCTGGTTTCCTGTCTTGGAAAAAAACCGTATCAACTGCCGGTCACGGCAATCGATGCCGCCATGCCCGATCATCTGGTGTTGACGCTGATCGACCAGAAACAGGTCGTGCTCGCGTGGGACGGCATGCTGGAGGCGTGCGGCGGATCTCCGGATGGGATCCGGGATCTGCTGACGAAGCTGAGGGAGTTGTCACGTGCGATGAATACGCCTGCGGGGCGTGGCAGGCGGTTCTGGAATGCGACGGTGAAGGGGCGGTTTACCGCATCGGACTAACATCAATCAAACGGGAATGGCGGTTATGGCGACCCAACCTCTAGTGGCGGTTGAACTGGGGACGACGCGGACCGTGGTGGCGGTCGGCGAGTATCAGAACAACGGCCTGGCCTTGACGGCTATTGGCACGTATCCGACGACCGGGGTTCGCAAGGGCCAGGTGGTCGCGGTGGAGCAGGCCGAAACCGGCTTGGTGGCGGCGTTGCGTCAGGCCGAGCAAAACGGCAAACTCACGATCGCACAGGTGTTGATCGGCGTTTCGGGCGGCCATATCCAGACCGTGGGCAACGTGGGTAACATACCGATCCAGGGCCGCGATCATGTGGTGACCCAGGACGATGTCAACGAGGTGACCGAACTGGCCGGAAGTCTCCATCTCGACGACTCGCGGAAGCTCCTTCACACTTTTTCACAGACCTACTCGGTTGACGATATGGAGGGCATCTTCGATCCGGTGGGGATGACGGGCGGTCAGCTCGCGCTGAACGTGTTGATGGTGCATGGCGCGCGCGCCCGTTTCGACAATGCCATGGCGGTGCTGCGCAACGCATCGGTGGGAGTGCAGGACACGGTGTTCGGAGTCTGCGCGGCGTCTTTGGCCGTGCTGTCTCCCGAGCAGAAGAAGAACGGCGTGCTGCTGATCGATCTGGGCGGCGGAACAACGGACTACGCGGTGTTTGCCAACGACGTGATAGCCGCAGCCGGCTCGATCGGCGTCGGCGGGGATCACATCACCAACGACATTGCCCTAGCTTTCAACATCACGTCGGTCCAGGCCGAGGAGCTCAAACGCAAGGAGGGGAGCGCGGTGATCGACGCCGATGCCTCGGGGCGGCGGCTGACGCTGCCGCAGAGCCCCGGATTCCCCGCCCGCTCGTTCGGCGTGCGCGCGCTGCAGACGGTGATCAACGCTCGCGTCGACGAGACCCTCCGCGTGGTGCGGGCCCGTCTGGATGAAGAGGGGCTGCTTCCGCTTCTGGGCGCCGGCGTCGTGCTCACCGGCGGCGGCACGCAGTTGCGCAGCATTTGCCAACTGACGCAGCATTTGTTTGGATTGCCGTGCCAGGCCGGTGTCCTGCGCAATATCGCCTGCGCGGCGACGATTGAGCCCGCGCCCGACTTGGCCACGGTGGCGGGGCTTCTGCTGTACGGCTATGAGCATGGGTGCGATGGTGAGCGGATACGCCCGATGCGCACACGCGTCAAAAAAATGATTGAGGACATATTCAAGCGATGAGCACCGAAAGCGGCATGATTCTCGTGGGTGTCGGCGGCGGCGGATGTCAGTTTGCGTCCGTGGCGAGGCGGTCGTTTGGCGAACGTCTGCGCGCGGTCGGCCTGGATACAGATCGGCAGGCGATCAACAGCGCCGAAGGGTTGCGGGGGTTCGTCCTGGGTGTGCCGCGGCTCGACGGGATGGGTGCTGGCGGCGATCCGGTCAAAGGCCGACTGGCGATGCAGGACGACGCCGAAACGGTCGCGCACGAATGGGACGGCGTTCACATTGCGGTCGTCGTGGTCGCGCTGGGCGGCGGAACGGGCGGCGGCGCGACGCCGGAGCTGCTGCGCCAGCTGAGGCGAAGGGAAATCACCACGCTCTGTTTCGCGTTGATGCCGTTTGCGTTCGAAGACGCAGTCCGGCGTCAGGCGGCCGAGCGCGCGTTGCCGCAATTGGACGAAAACGCGGACACGGTGGTGGTCATCCCCCAGAGCGATCTGTGGTCCGCTGACGAGGGCGGCGAGCAGGCGTTTAGCGACGCCCGCCGTGATGCGTGCCGCACGTTTGGCCATGCCGTCTCGTTGTTGTGGCGGCTGGTGCTCACGCCCGGATTCATTCGTTTCGACCCCGCACGCCTGCGGGCGGTGCTCGCCAGTCGCGGCCGGGCGCGGTTCTGCCTGAGCGAGGCGGCGGGCGCGGTGCGGGCGCGCGATGCCGCAGCCGGTCTCCTCGCGCAGGTGGGATCGGCCGATACGTCCGCACCGGCGCGGGCGGTGGTTCTCGGCATTCTAGCCGGGGAGGATTTGCGGTTGTCCGAAATCGGCGAAATCATGCAAACGGTCGGCGGCAGTCTCCCCAAAGACTGTCGGCTGGACATGGGCACGATTGTCGACGCCGGGTACGACGGGTGTCTGTGCGTGATCGCGCTGGTCTTTGAGACTTGGCGCGAGACGGGAGCCGGACCGAGCGGCGCGACGCCAGCCGAGAGGCTCGACGCGCGGCCCACGCTTTCGGGAGTGGCCCGCCGCAGCCGCGCGACCACGGGAACCAAGTCCAAACTCGGGTTCAACACCGGAAAAGGGCGTTTTCGAGACATCGAGTCGACCATTTTCAATGGTGAGGACCTGGACATCCCCACGGTTGTGCGCAAACACATTTCTTTTTAAGGAGGGTGCATCATGATGACAGATAATGAAATATTGCAGGTTATGGAAGAGTCGGGCGCGTTGTTGTCGGGACACTTCGAACTGCGATCCAAGCTGCACAGCGACCGGTACTTTCAGTGCGCCAATGTCTTGCGGTTTCCCCGGTCGGCCGAGCGGCTCTGCGGCGAACTGGTCCGGCGGATGCGGGTCGCGGGGGGGTGTGGACGGGTGGACGGCGTGGTTTCGCCGGCGGTGGGCGGGATTCTGGTGGGTCACGAGATTGCGCGCGCCCTCGATGTGCCGAGCCTGTTTGCCGAGAAAGAGAACGATCAGCTGGTGATGCGCCGGTTTGCGCTCGCGCGCGGCGCGCGGTATGTGGTCGCCGAGGATGTGATCACGCGCGGCGGCCGGGTGCAGGAGACCATCGACATCGTGAAGCAGGCTGGCGCGACGGTCGCCGCCATCCTGGTGCTCGTCGACCGGAGCGCGGGAACCGTGACGTTCGACGCTCCCACGTACAGCCTGCTGAACCTCGTTCCAAAAATATGGGAACCCGCGAATTGCCCCCTCTGCGCTGCGGGCTCAAAAACGGTCCATCCGGGATCGTGAGTGGGCAACGGGACGGTTTCACGCGCGGCAGGCCCGCGCACAGGCGGGAAGGATGGACTATGATGACTCTGGCGGGAACACCCTGGCTGAGGCATTTCGGATGGATCATCGGCTCGCTGACGTTGGCGCTGGCGCTGACACTGTTCGCGCCGACATTCGCCTGGATGACGTATGAGTTTGGGTTGCCCCGCAACGATCTGTCACACGGCTGGGCGGTGCCCTGCTTCTCGGCCGTGGTCCTCTGGTTGCGGCGGCATGAGCTCAGAGCGGCAGTCGCGGCCGGTCGGCCCGATTGGCGCGGCATCTGCATCTCGGTGTTCGGGCTGGCTGTGTTCTGGCTGGGAAACCGCGGCGGACAGATGCGTTTCTGCCATCTGGCGCTGCTGCTGGAGGTCTGGGCCATCCCGTTTGCGCTGTTCGGGCCGCGGGTGGCGAGGCTGATGATGTTTCCGGCGGCATTTCTGGTGTTCACCATGCCCATGGGGTTCCTCGACTTCTTCACCATCCGGCTGCGCCTGATCACCGCGACGGCTTCATCGGTGCTGCTGAACGGGATGGGGATACCCGTGGTCCGCGAGGGAACCGCCTTGCAGGCCCTGTCCGGGACTGGGTTCAATCTGGATGTCGCGGACCCCTGCAGCGGGCTTCGCTCCCTGTTCGCGATGACTGCTTTGACAGCCGCTTATGCCTATCTCACGGTGCGCGGCCGTTTTCGGCAGGCGCTGCTTTTCCTCCTGGCCGTGCCGATTGCCGTGCTCGGAAACACCGTTCGGATACTTTCAATCGCGGTGGTCGCGCGATTCTTCGGGTCTGAGGCGGCGACCGGTTTTTACCATGACTATTCGGGGTATGTCGTTTTCCTGGTTGCGGTGCTGCTCATGGTTCAGTCCGGCCACTGGATCGGCCGGCTGCCGCGATTGCGGATAGAGGCGTATGGTGAACGGGGCGTTACCAGCCGTGGCTCCGCCCCTGAGGCCGCGACATGGGGCATTCGCGACCGGTTGCGCGCGGGCGCCGTGCCGCTGGCGCTGGCGCTGATTCTGATTCTTCAGACGAGATTGCCGCTGCCGACGGGGGACGCCTTGGAGCTCGCGGTTCCGGAATTACCTGAGGCGTTCGGCGATTACCGCGGGGCGATTCCGCTCTTCTGCCACAACGAGCAATGCCTGCACCGGTTGATTTGCCTGACGTGTTCAGATGGGGGCGAACGGGGATCATGCCCGAAATGTGGCGGTCCCTTGTTTGACCGCTCGCTGGGCGAGGCGACGCTGCTGCCCACCGACACGGTGATCGTGAAACGCCTCTATACGGCACCGTCGGGGGCTGACATGGAAATGAGCGTCGTGGTCAGCGGGCGCTCCCGGATGAGCATCCACAGACCCGAGCTGTGCCTGCCGGCGCAGGGATTTGCGATGACCCGCGCGCGCACCCTGTCGGTGCCGCTGCCGGGCCGCGGGCCGTTGTCGGTCCGCATCGTGAGCGTGCAGCGGGGTACCACGCGCTTCACGTTGTGCTATTGGTTCAGGAATAGCGAACAGGAGACGGCATCCCATGCGGTGCGGATTTTGCGCGACGCGTGGGCCCGTTCGGTGCATAATCGTATCAATCGGTGGGTGATGTTTGCCCTGACCGTCAACGTGCCCCCGGATGCGGCGGCGGCGGATGACACGGTGCGCGCGGCTGTTGCCAGCCTTTATCCGCTGATCCAGGTCGACAGGAGGTGATCGGTATGTTCGTATTTGACTGGTATGAGGAGGGGACGAAACAATTGGCATCCGCCGGCTGGTCGCGGGCGCTGACCTACCTGTTTGCCTTCTTTTCTTCACTGGTACTCTCGCTGACGTTGACGCCGCCGGTGCGCGCGCTGGCCCGGCGGTTGGGGATGGTCGATCAGCCCGACATCCGGCGCATTCACACGCAGCCGACGCCACGGGCGGGCGGCGTTGCCGTATTTATCGCCTTCCATGCGACGGTCTGGGTGTGCCTGATGCTCTTTCCCAGCGTGTTCCACCCGATCTACGGCATCGACAAGTTGACCGCTTTTTTCTGGGCGTCACTGGTGCTTCTGGGTGTCGGCTTGATGGATGATGCCATCAGCCTTAAGCCCTATGTCAAGCTGTTGGGCCAGATTACCGCAGCCACACTGCTGTATCTTGCGGGCTTCCGCGTCGGGGGGGGGGGTTCCATAACGCTGTCCGATCCGGTCAACTTCGTGGTGACGGTGTTCTGGATCGTTGGCGCGGTGAACGCCTTCAACCTGATCGATGGCATGGATGGCCTGGCGTCCGGTCTCGCGA